>CAYVPM010000758.1:0-2847 GCA_964453475.1 uncultured Saprospiraceae bacterium
GCCTGTTGCCAAAGCAGTTTGAAAATACACTGGGCATAAACGCCAGCCTCCAGATAATTTTTAACCGGGAAATCAAGTACAATGATTTTACCTTCAAATGTCCATTCCGGCAAAATGGTGGTTGCTTTGGCAAAATGGTCATTAAGCAGACCCGATAAAAAGGGTTCTGCCAGCCCAAGGAACATCTCCATGATAGTGCTGCGGGTTTTTTCAGGCAGTGCGGCAAAGTCGCGCATGAAGTATTTATACACCAGTCCAAAATCACGCTCTTCCTGCTCCGTTTCCTGTCTGTCTCCTGCCTGATAAAGGCATTTGAGGCAGTAATTGGCTTCCAGTAATTCATCCAGATCCTTGCCTTTGGCGGTAGCGAGTTGGGCAGTATAATTATCCCCTTCAGAAGGAGCCGTACTTAAGATTTCAACCATGTTGAAAATGGAAAGGTCTTCTCCGGCGAGTTTGACCAAGTCAATCACCCGGTTGATACACCTGCGCAATGAGTTTTCCCAAAATCGTTCGGACTCTTGTGCATCACCACCGCCGTTTAAGCGTTGCCCCATTCGGAAGATACTCATAAAGAGATTGACGATATTGGACGTTTGGCCTGCGCCCTCTCCGCCCCTTGTCATTTCATATTGCAGTGGGTTGAACTGGTATGGGCTGCCTTCCCGGAAAATAATCAGGTCATCTTCACGCCCTGTTTCTTGGGCGTATTTTTCCCAGTCACGAGCTTCATCAGGTTTGCCGCAAAGGACTATTCCACCGAAACCATTCCTCAAAAATGAACGAGCGATCCATTTGCCGCTGCCGGAGGTTTTACCTGAACCGATTCCCCCGAAAACCTGAGTTCCCCGAACTGCATCCCGTACTGTCCAGGGATTTTTTCGTTCCGCGTCGAAATAAAACAGGACGCGATCCAATGGTGATGTTTTTGAATGTGTCATAGTGTAAAATTGAAAAGTTAGTGATAGTTGTTGTCCAGGCTTATTTGGTTTTCCCTTTGGAGGGCGGTGCTTTAGCGGCCACCTGTTTTTTTAGTGCTGCATCTTTTTGTGCCTGCTGGATGAGCATGTTGGGCTTTTGTTGTGCCTGGTTTTTTGAATGCTCACGCAACTGGGCCTGCTGCGCTTTAACCTGTTGGTCATTCGCTTTCGCCTGAATTTGGGGCTGCTGTGTTTTTTGAGGGGCAAATCGCTCCACGAAGGTTTTGTCCTTGTTTGCCTGGCCTTCCTTGAGAGCGGCCTGCTTTTTCTCCTCTGTATTGTTTTTACCGGCTGAGACATTTGCAGACTTGATGCTTCCTTTACTACGGAGGAGTTCGGCTTTGTTTTCACGGTGCTGGCGTGCTGTCTCCTTGTGCATCATTTGAATTTTGGAGTCTGGTGGTTTGTTCTGCTTGCTCATACTTGAAAGTTTTAGTAAAATGATGAAATGGATTTTAAGGCAGCGGAGGTTTTATGTTGCTGGATACTCAATATTTATCATTGAAGCAGAGAGCCGATAGTGGCGACCCACATGCTTTGTGGCAATTGGGAGAAATTTATTATTGGGGAAATGGAGCTTCCGAGAACAGGCTATTGGCTAAGCGTTATTTTACTATGGCCGCCGAAAAACTTGCATCTCATCCTGTCGAATCTGACCTTTTGGAAAAAGTCGGTTATCTGGGATTGCTGGCTGTTCTGGGAGAGATGAGTTTTTCAGATAAAGCTTATCAAGCATCTGCCAACTGGTTCCGAAAAGCAAAGGATTTTGCTTATGCCCGTTATCCTGATGAGGCGGAACGGGAAGAGTTGATGGAGCAATATTTTGTGAACAGGGGTCTTAAAAAAACCGAGACGTTTACCTGTTAAACCTCCGAATCTGACATGAGAGTGGCTTGCAGGGAATGTCATTCTGACATCCATGCTAACTTTTTCAAAGCCACTATTTGGGAATTATGTAAATCAGGAGAACCTGAGAAGGCGAGAGATTAAATGGCCGCAACCTATACAGCCAACAGGTTGATGATACAAAGGTCTGGGGGATTTTGTAAACATAAAATATAAATGAAGCCTGAAATCATATAAAAGATTAGGCCTCTTTACGGTGGTAGGCCAAAATCGTGTCTATGCCATACATAGATTCAAGGTATTGCATACACTTGTGAATGTTATCAAACTTTTCTTCGTCAAAAATCTTAGACACAATTTTGTTAATCTGTTGAAAACGATAAACTACTGACTGCTGGCTTAAATGTAGGCGGCCTGAAAGTAATTCAGCAGAAGGTTTTTTTGTTCCATCTTTTTTAAGTTCGAAGTACTCCTTTATGGTTTCCAGATAAATTACATCTATATATGTGAACACCGTCTCCCCAGTGATTTTAAGGAGCATATCATTTAACACTTTGACCCGATTTCCCTGCCGGTCAAAAAACCTGGGCAATGTTGGAAGTATAACATCTTCAAAACCGCAAATTATAGTAAATGAGTTTAGTTGTTGCACAATCATGCCGTTTCGATCAAATCTTAAAGGCATTGACATTTGTTTTACCCAAACGTAACTTCCGTTCTTTTTACGAACCGGGATATGAATTACATATCGTTGCCTGAGTGCTCTAATATCTTCAATCTCACTTACTGTTTTCGCCAGCCTGTATGCGCCAAGTGCGAATTGAGCATATTTCAGAAAGTAGTCTTCGTGAATTATGGCAAATGAATCTTTAATCGACCATGAACTTTCGTCATATCCGAGGCAGCGCTCAATACCAGATTTCCAAAGAACTTGTGGAATACCGTCTTTACCTTTTAGGTCAAGCGCAACATAGTATTCATCATGGTGGGCTAAAAATTCTAATGCACTAATGACTTGATT
>CAYVPM010000759.1:0-1480 GCA_964453475.1 uncultured Saprospiraceae bacterium
GTAGAAGGTGCGGACGGCCGCATCGAAAATTACGGTTGGGTTGGCTGGTTATCCATTGCGCTTATTGTAGCCTGTGTATTTTTGGCGGGAAGAGTCAAGCCGGTGGACGATTGATCTGAAATTTGTGTTTCTTTCCGTCCCAGCCATGCCTTGACACCATTTTGTATGAATACATTTGTCCCATCAATTATTAAATGAACGAACTCCTCCTTGCAAGCCTCAGCATCAGCCTCCTGCACGCTGCCATCCCCAACCACTGGCTGCCCATCGTGGCCATTGGAAGGCGTTCTCAATGGACGGCCATAAAAACTGTAAGGATCACGGTGTTGGCGGGCAGTGCACATGCGCTGAGCACCATCCTGATTGGCTTAGGACTAAGTTTGCTCGGGTGGCAGCTGGCCGACTGGGTAGAGATATTTACCAGGATAGTAGGCCCATTGATATTGATGGGACTTGGACTGCTTTTTATTTGGCGGCACTATTTCCACCAGCACTTTCATCTGCACGCTGAAATAAAATCGGTGGTTTCAGAACGCAAGCTCATCCTTGCTTTGGCAACGGCTATGTTTTTATCGCCCTGCCTGGAAATCGGCGCCTTTTTCCTGTTGGCCGGCACACACGGCTTTTCAGCAGTCTTGGCTTTGAGCGGGCTTTATTTTGCTACCACCGTCGGCGGCATGGCCGTATGGGTATGGCTGGTGTGGCGGGGCCTCAAACTCAGCAACTGGCATGCACTGGAGCACAATGCAGGCATTATTTCCGGGCTTGTGCTGCTGTTGGCGGGATTTTGGGGGATGCTTGGCGGGAATTAAAGGATAATTTTAGAAGGGAGAATAGCCCCGTTTCAAAGCTCCCGCAAAAAAAACGAGTCACCCCGAAACCTCGGAATGACTCGCTCAGGAACGACAATAACCTTGCCTATTCCTTTATACCAGTTACCAGTACCGCCACTTCGTTGTGCAGGCACTCCACAAACCCGCCGGTAACTTCAAAAGACAGTTTCTCACCATTTTCTTTCAGCACGTTCACCGCTCCTGCGCGCAGGGATGCCACAATGGCGGCATGGCCTTCAAGCATTTGGAAACTGCCATCGCTGCCAGGCACCTGCACCGATTTCACAGCGCCGGAGAAGAGTTCTTTTTCAGGAGAAAGGACTACTAGATTCATTTACTGAGAGATGAGAGATGAGTGATGAGTGATGAGGGATGAGTGATGAGTGATGAGTTTGGGTTATTTGTGGCGTTTGTGTTCCAAAGTCTTCATTAAATTCCTGCTTAAAATGCTGGAACGCAATTCCCACCTGAAACACAAATGTTATGCAAACTCATCACTCATCTCTCATCACTTATTAATTCGCTGCTTCTTCGAGCATTTTCTTGCCCTTGGCGATGGCATCATCGATGGTGCCGACCAGGTTGAAAGCAGCTTCCGGGTAATCGTCAAGTTCGCCGTCCATAATCATGTTGAAGCCGCGGATCGT
>CAYVPM010000759.1:1490-2847 GCA_964453475.1 uncultured Saprospiraceae bacterium
TGAGGCCGGTGAACTGCTCTGCAACGTGGAAAGGCTGCGACAAGAAGCGCTGCACACGGCGCGCGCGACCTACTACAAGCTTGTCTTCGTCGGATAGTTCTTCCATACCAAGGATGGCGATGATGTCTTGCAGTTCGTTGTAGCGCTGCAGGATTTGTTTTACGCGCTGGGCGCAACGGTAGTGCTCATCGCCGATGATTTTTGGATCGAGGATTCGCGAAGTTGAGTTCAGTGGGTCTACCGCAGGGTAGATACCGAGCGATGCAATTTTACGGTCCAATACCGTGGTGGCGTCCAGGTGCGCAAAAGTTGTCGCAGGAGCCGGGTCGGTAAGGTCGTCGGCAGGTACGTACACCGCTTGCACGGAAGTGATGGAACCGCGCTTGGTAGAGGTGATACGCTCTTGCATCAAGCCCATCTCCGTTGCCAGGGTTGGCTGGTAACCTACCGCAGAAGGCATACGGCCCAACAAAGCCGATACTTCGGAACCTGCCTGGGTGAAACGGAAGATATTGTCTACGAAGAAAAGGATATCACGGCCACCGGCAGGGTCTTTCAGGTCGCCGTCGCGGAAGTACTCCGCCATGGTGAGGCCCGAAAGCGCTACACGGGCGCGGGCGCCCGGTGGCTCGTTCATCTGACCGAACACGAGGGTAGCCTGCGATTTTTTCAGTTCTGTTTTGTCTACTTTGCTCAAGTCCCAGCCGCCGGCTTCCATGGAGTGCTTGAACTCTTCGCCGTAGCGGATAACGTTCGATTCGATCATCTCCCGGAGCAAGTCGTTGCCCTCACGGGTACGCTCACCTACACCTGCAAACACCGACATACCGTCGTAAGCTTTTGCGATGTTGTTGATGAGCTCCATGATCAAAACCGTTTTGCCCACACCGGCGCCGCCGAAAAGGCCGATTTTACCACCTTTTGCGTAAGGCTCGATCAGGTCGATTACTTTGATCCCGGTGTACAGGATTTCACGCTCGGTCGACAAATCTTCATAAGCTGGCGGTTTGCGGTGTATCTCGTAAGCGTCTTTGCCTTTTTTTACCTCGCCAATACCGTCGATGGCATCGCCTATAACGTTGAAAAGGCGGCCGCGCACCTCCTCTCCTACTGGCATTTTGATGGGTGAGCCTGTATCCACACAGTCCATGCCACGCATAAGACCGTCTGTGGAGTCCATCGCAATGGTGCGTACACCATCTTCGCCGAGGTGGCGCTGTACCTCGAGTACGAGGGATGAGCCATCAGGGCGGGTGAGCTCCAGGGCATTAAGGATTTCGGGCAGTTCGCTGTTGGGTCCGCTGAAATCTACGTCAACTACAGCTCCGATAATTTGTTTGATACGACCGATATTCGC
>CAYVPM010000760.1:0-2846 GCA_964453475.1 uncultured Saprospiraceae bacterium
CATCCGGTTTTGAATCAACAGTGGTAGGCGCTCCGCCCGGCCCTTGCGTTAACGTGAATACAAATGCCGCATTTGAAGTAATTTACCTCAATCCGATCACCGGTGAAGGCATCAACAATAGTTTTGGCAATGATTGCATCGGTAAATTCACCATTCGCGGAGGCTACCCTGAATACGACAATACAGCGATCTATGACATCGATATTTTCCTAACAAGCGATCCTTCTGTCAAAGCAATAATACACCCGCAGCAGACACAGTTGTTCCACCTTGCTCCTGTGATTTTTTCAGTGCCGCAGCCAGGAAACTATACTGTTACCGCAATTGATGGCAAATCTTGCCCTGCTACTTTTACCATCGACATGGATGTATGTGACGCAAGCGACAACATCACCCTTGCTTTCCCAGACACCATTGCGCCACCAGCCACCAGCAACTTCTGTGTGCCGTTGACTGTAGAAAACTTTGACATAATTTCTGGCTCCTTCTCCATCAACTGGGATCCTAATGTATTGCAATATACTACCATTTCCAACTTGAACCAGGTTTTAGACCCCTTCACCGGCACAACGTTAAACGCGGCCAATGCTGCAAATGGCCAAATAGGTTTGGTACTTTATGACCAAACCACTGTCGGCAATGTGTTGAGCATCCCAAATGGGGAAACCTTGTTTGAAGTGTGTTTTGATGTGGTCGGTGCGCTTGGGCAATGTACAGGCCTTACTGTAGGCAACAACCCAACTGCCGTAGCATTTGAAGGCGATATGGGTCAAACCCTCGCCCTTACTGCCGATACGGGCAGCGTTTGTGTGCAATACCTGCCGCTTGGTGTCCAAATAGCTATTTTTGACTCTACCTGTTTGGGTACGGGTTCTATGATGGTGACCGCAACGGGGGGCGCAAGCCCTTACAGCGTCATTGTGCAGGAAGTTAATGGCCCTACTTACTCCGGTAATATTTCAGGAAGCGGCAGCTTTTTCACCATCAACAACACCATCGGCGGCTTCGATAACCTGCCCAGAACTTATTATGTCTGCGTGACCGATAGCAATGGATTGGGCATTGAGGTTTGTGACACCATTGAGGTATTGATACCAACGCTGGGCGCTCAAATTGCTTTCATAAAAGAGCCCAGTTGCAATGGCTTCAGAGACGGCATCGTCAATGCAGTGGTCCTGATCGGAGGCGTGCCTGTCGCGAACCCTGGCCCCAATTATTCCTATGCCTGGAGCACAACGCCGCCGCTTATGAACTCCACAATTGCCTACCAGGATGGCACAATAAGCAATGATGTACATGCGGGGAATTATTCGTTGGTCATTACCGACAATGTACGAATGTGCTCAGCTACAGCCCTGGGATCCCTAGGGCAACCGACTGTCATCAGCAGGGACGTGGTCACGACCACACCGGCAAGTTGCAGTGGGGTTTCCAACGGCTCCATCAGCTACCTTGCAGAAGGTGGCACCCCGTTTCCTGGCAGTCAATACCAGTTCATCCTGGCTGATGTATCAAACAACGTGGTTACCACCGGGCAAAACAACCCAATCATCGTTAACAGCCTGCCTGCCGGGCTGTACCGGTTGACCATCACCGATTCCAATGGCTGCACTAAACTTGACAGCGTAACAGTTGCCGACCAGCGTGTAGTTTCCTTGAACCCCGGCGTGACCACCAGTGTCACTTGCTTTGGACTCAGCACGGGCACCGCGGTTGTTTCGATATCTGAATCGGCGCCATCTGGCCATGCCTATAACTTTACCTGGAGCCCAACGCCTGCCTGTATGCAAGCCGGCACAAACTTGTCTTCCGGCTATGGTTGCCTTACCGCAGGAAATTATTTTGTAACTGCCATTGACCCAGTTGATGGATGCCAGGACACGCTCACGGTTCAGATCATCCAGCCCGCAGCCTTGGTCCTTGACACACTAGGATTCCAGCCGCCAAACTGTGTGCCGCCAAACAGCGGCGGCATCTCTGTCATAGCGCAAGGCGGCACGGGTGGCCCTAACTATACCTATAACTGGAGCAATAGCGCGGTCGGCAATAGCCAGAACAGCCTTGCAGCAGGCCCGTACAATGTGACCGTCACGGATATAAATGGCTGCAAAGATTCATTGATGTTTGTGCTGCCTGCTCCCATGGCGCCAAACCTTGTGGTCGATTCTATCCCGGTAAAATGCGGCGGCGACGGCTCACTCATCGCCAACCCGGCAAACGCAACAGCCTACAAATGGACAGCTGTACCCAGCACCGGCACCATCGGCATCACCAACCAAATCAACAACCTTCAGGGTGGCACCTATGCGGTGACAATCACTGACCAAGTGGGCTGTACCGCTGTTGATACAGTTACTTTGGCGGGCGTTACCCCTATGTCTTTTGCCGATACTTCTATTGTTGAGCCTAAGTGCTTCGGCTTTACCGATGGCATCCTTGGCGTTTTAGTACAGGACGGTAAACCTCCGTATGTCAATTATGCATGGAACCCTACGCAGCCAGCGCCATCCGGCCCGACGATTTTCTCCATCGGTGCAGGCGTTTACAGCGTTACTGTCACAGATAATGAGGGCTGTACGCTGACAGGCTCCTTCACCGTTGGCCAACCGCCACGAGTTGTAAACACACTTTCCGGTATCAATAATGTGTCTTGTTTCGGGGTGTGCGATGGCACCGCTCAAGTGGCGACCAATTACGCCACCACCCCAAACCCGACACCTGGAAACTTCATTTACCTTTGGAGTGATGGCAGCAGCACAGCTGCCATGCGCACCGACCTTTGTGCGGGCACCTACATTGTTACAAGTGCCGACAATAACAACTGTGGCGATACAGATACCATAACC
>CAYVPM010000761.1:0-2840 GCA_964453475.1 uncultured Saprospiraceae bacterium
GAACCTGCTCCAGGAAATTGACAAACAAGCCCTGAAAGCCGGGCGCTGCATCGATTGCCTCCTGCAGTTTCACATCGCCGAAGAGGACTCGAAATACGGGTTTACCGAAAAAGAAGCGCAGGAAATGCTGGATTCGCCCGCGTTTGCCAATCTGGAAAACATTCGCGTCTGCGGGGTTATGGGCATGGCTACTTTTACGGAGGATATGGCGCAGGTGCGGCAGGAGTTTAAAGGCTTGTATCAAATATTTCAACGGCTAAAAAACGCTTATTTTGCCCAACAGCCTCATTTTAAGGAAATATCCATGGGAATGTCGGGCGATTGGGAAATCGCTGTTGAGGAAGGCAGCACGATGGTGCGGATCGGGAGCCTGATTTTTGCAAATCCCTGAAATCAAATAAATCATAGTATATTCAGCCATCACGCAATTTTTATGAAAAACCAATCTACTCAGTTCAGCCTGATTCTTCTGCTCTGCAGCCTGGCCATCACCGCCTGCTCACAAACCAAAAAGGCGCAGAACCCGCCCCCTGGCGGCAAATACAAGAATGTCATGATCGCCCAGGCAAAAAAAGGAGATCAGTACGGCCCCTGTGAACCTTCAATTTGCGTCAATCCGGACAATACCAAAAACATCGCCGCCGGGGCTATCCTTGACAGAAACTACTGGAGCACCGATGGCGGCCACACCTGGGAATCCGGGAACATCAAATCTTCCATGGGCGTTTTTGGCGATCCGGTCATCGTCGCCGACTGGAATGGCAATTTCTACTACGCCCACCTCAGCGACCCTTCGGGCAAAGGCTGGAGCGGCGATAAGATCCTCGACCGTATTGTGATCCAAAAAAGCAGTGACGGTGGCAAAACCTACGACGACGGCAGCTATTGCGGCAATCACCACCCCAAAGACCAGGACAAGCACTGGCTTTGCGCCGATCCCAAAACCAACGCCCTGCTCTGTACCTGGACGGAATTCGACAAGTACGACTCCAAAGACCTGGAAAAAGACCATAGTCGAATCCTCTTCTCCCGCAGCGACGACGGCGGAAAAACATGGTCGGAAGCCATCCAGATCAATGAGTTTGAAGGCGATTGCCTCGACGACGACAATACCACCGAAGGCGCAGTGCCCGCTTTCGGCCCCAACGGGGAGATTTACGTGGCATGGGCATGGAACAACAAAATATGGCTCGACAAATCCCTGGACGGCGGCAAAACCTGGCTAGAAAAAGACATCCTGGTGGCCGAGCAGCCAGGAGGGTGGACTTACGACATCCCAGGACTAACCCGCTGCAACGGTTTGCCCGTGCTGGTTTGCGACCTCTCCAACGGACCCAACCGTGGCGCCCTGTACGTCAATTGGTCGGACCAGCGCAGGGGCGAAGAAGATACCGATGTTTTTTTGGCTAAAAGCACCGACGGTGGCATCACCTGGTCAAAAGCGGCAAGGGTAAACGATGATAAACGCGGAAAACACCAGTTCCTGTCCTGGCTGGCCATCGATCAAACCAATGGCCATTTGTACTGCATGTATTACGACCGCAGGAATTACCTCGACGAGCGCACCGATGTGTACGTAGCCATCAGCCAGAACGGCGGCAAATCATTCCGGAATTTCAAAATCAGCGAATCGCCGTTCGACCCGGTACGCTACGTGTTTTTCGGCGATTACAACCATATCTCCGTGCACGATGGGGTAGTGCGGCCGATTTGGACCCGGCTGGACAAGGGTGTTTTATCTGTCTGGACAGCCATAATGGATTTTAAAAACCCGCCGGTGAAAGATATAGATGATTGAAAAAAGGCGTTTTACGAGATGCCAAGCAATTGATCCGGACAAATTATGGAGCAAGGTGCAAAGTTGACAACTTATTAAGCGTCAACCCCCAAATACAGACGCCTGAAATCCATATTTTCTCCAAAAAAAACTGGTAAATCTGCCTATCAACCACCCCAAACCCGCCCCAAAAAGCACATCCAATGGGTAATGCACGCCTACATACACCTGCGAAAAGGCGATCAGTCCGGCCCAGCCCAACAGTGCTTTCTGCTGCCAGCGGCCCGTAAGCCCAAAAACTCCGATGAGAAAGACCGCCACTGCAAAATGGTTGGCGGCATGGCTGGAGGTGAAGCTATACCCGCTGCCGCAATCGACCCTGAGTTGCACTCGATCCAGCATTTCAAGGTCGTTGCAAGGCCGGGTGCGCTGCACGTTTTTTTTAATGAGGGTACTGCTGCTGAAATCGGCGAGCCCAGCTGTGACTACGATGCCCAGCACGATTAGCCAGCCGCGTTTTCCATAATTCAGCAGCGAAAAGGCGCCGATAAAAAGGTATAATGGCATCCAAAACAGCTTTTCCCGGAACAGCGGCAGCAGCGCGTCGAACAAGGGATTGCCCAAGCCGCTGTTAAAAAGCTCAAAAAGCCATTTGTCGCCATCGATCAGAAAGTTCATGCAGGCGCTGTTTTTTCTGCCACCAAAATAAGGCGTTTGGATTGTTGCCCGTCGAAAGCCGACAAGTCGTAACCGCCATAAGTTTTAGTAATTTTCAGGTTGCAAGCGGCAAAAAGCCGCTGAAAATCCGCCAGCTCGAACAGGCGCACCGATTCTGTGTGGTAAACCTGGTGACCCTCGTGTTCAAATGCCACCTTTTTGAACACATGCCCGTTCTCGATCCATTTTGTCAATTGAAATGCCACGCCTTCCGACACCTTAGACTCTGCCGGCACCAAATTGGCCTTTACCCATTGGCTGTTGAAGTAGTCGAGCAGGAATACGCCCCCGATCTCGGCATGGACTTTGCCAGCTTTCCGGCTCGTCACAGGAGCACGAGAGCAAA
>CAYVPM010000762.1:0-2839 GCA_964453475.1 uncultured Saprospiraceae bacterium
GTACGCTATCTGTGGACCTTAGATAGCGTACCTAC
Organism: uncultured Saprospiraceae bacterium; assembly: GCA_964453475.1. Lineage (GTDB taxonomy): Bacteria > Bacteroidota > Bacteroidia > Chitinophagales > Saprospiraceae > M3007. The sequence continues at coordinate 36 of CAYVPM010000762.1, forward strand.
GGCACGCCAACGCTATTTTCCATCTATTCTACCAAGATTTAGCCCCTCTGGGGCTACAAAAAAATTCAGGATGACGCACGTTTGCACCTTGCTCCATATTTTTTTCGGGTCAATTGCTTGCCGTCCTGCATTGCTACATCGCTGTAACAGCCCTGAAATGGCGCAATCAATAACATTGGGCAACGCCCTATGAACAAGCCGGAGGAATACGCGCGAATTACCTGTGAATTGACACGGCTGCCCCTTATTTCACCATCACTTTCCCGCGCCAAATCACCCTTTCAGCTTGCCCGATGAATTGGAAAAAATACGTCCCGCTTGCCAATGCGCCCCGCTCCAAAACCATCGGCAGCCTGACTGCGTTGCGCTGCTCCACCTGGCGGCCAAGGGCATCGGTCAATAGGAATGTATAGGTTTCCGCTTCGTTGGTATCAGCCCGGAAATACAGTATGTCCGAAGCCGGGTTGGGGAATACCGTTAGCTGCGGCTGCCCAGGCTTGGCATCATGGGTGGACACTGTGCCCAAAAAGTTGCTGCCAATGGTGTGAAAGGTTGTATTGGTGATAATCGGCGGGTTGAAATCGAAATAGATCGCCGCGTCATTTTCAATGCGTGTATTGTCGGGGTTGTTGGGCTGCTGTTGTATGGAAAACTGCACAAAACCCTGGGACCCATCGTCGTTGATGGCCTTATGTGGCAGCTTGATGTTGTCGAAGGTAATGCGCAGGATATTTCCCTGGCTCAAGGTGAACTTGTAGGGGTGGCTGGCCGCGCCGAGCCGCAGCGATTGGGGCGCCAGGAATGCGGAAAGTGTATCTACCAGCACAACTTTGTAAGCAGTATCGGTGCCTGTGTTCTGGAAGCGGATCATATATTCCAGGGACGTGTTTTTTTCAATAAAATGTTGGCTTCCATAGCCTTTAGGCAGCGCTTGTTTGTCGTTCGGGTCGTAGGCATTGATGCTTTCCCGGCAGAAAATGGCGATGGTTGGGTTGCTGTTTTCTGTTGGAAAAACGGTCACCATGCCGGGGTTGAGGCCCCCGCAACCCTCAATGGTCACCGAAGGCATTCCGCTGTACGGGTAGCCTGGTTCCTGCTGAGCTTCCAGGCGATAGGTGGCGCCCGTGCCTGCGATGGGCGCCAGGTTCATGGTTTGACCATCTGCCAGGACAAAATTCCCGCTTGTCAGCATCAGAACATCTTCAACAACTACATAGTCAAGTATTTGTGCATTGGGTGCAGTGCCAATGTTTTTGATGCTCAGAAAAATAGAATCGTTTTCGCAGCGGCCATCCACGCTTACTTCAGCGCCCGACCAGAACAGTCCAATGGGGCAAATGGTGTCGGGATAAATGCGCGCCTCGGAACAGTGGGTAGTGCCCACCGGGGCATCGCAATCTGTGTGGAATTTTACGAAGAAAAGGCCCGTTTCCCCAGGGTCGAGGGTGCCAAGCTCGAACTTAAAATTATTGTTCCCAAGGTTTGTTGCCGGAATCGTGCTGCTTACTAAATTAAGGTCGGCATCCAGTTCCAGTTCGATATAAGCATCAGGCACGGTGAAGGCACTTGCGTTGGCGTACGACAGCGAATAGTCGTTTTCAAAACAGGGGCGGATGCGGTTGGTGGCCAGGCTGACGTACAGCTGTGGGCAGGTTTCATTGATGTAAAGCCCAGGCGTTACGATCAGGGTACCCCAGCAGCTGTTGCCATTACTGTTTATAATCCGGACCAGGTGCTGGCCAATATGGGATGCCGTGAGGGTTATGGAAGAGAGCATAGGCCCAACCAGATCGAGTTGGATCAAGAACAGGTGATTGGGGCAATAATTACCTTCCAAAACCATGTCGGGAGTCAATAGCGCCGTTCCATCAATGCCAAGGGCAACCGTTACCTGGTCGTTGCACACCATGGCAGCGTTGGATACACAGGTGTCGACACCTACTTTGGCTATAGCAAAATTGGCGTTACCAGCGGCATCGACCACCCAAAAGGCCACGTCGTGAAATCCCTTCTGGCTTGCCGTGAATTCAATTGAATTGGTACCGGGCGGCATGGTAGAGGCCGGCGCCGGCTCCAGGAAAAAACTGAGGTCAGTGGAGGTAGTACAGTTGTCCCAACTGTTGATATCAAAATCCTGGGCAAATACGGTTACGGGCCCTTGGGCAGTGCTGACAAAAAGCTGCGACCGAATCAAGGGTACAGGTGGCGTGACATCGGGGTTGCACGACGGGCCTTGGGCGTAAACAGCGCTTTGTCCCAAAAGCAAAAAAAGCAGGGTGGTCAATAGTGAACTTTTCATTTTCCTTGCAGTATTTATTAAGAATGGTTGTCGATAGGCGGTTTGAAATATTTCTAACGGTACAAAAGTGCGGCATTGGGTTGGTGTGGAAAAAATCAAAATTGCGAATTTGTAGAAATGAAGTTTTACTAAAAAAGGCAAAAAACAATTCCAATTTATTGTGTAATTAAATTTAAAAAGTTGTAAAACAAGTACTTAAGAAAATATTTTTCATTTTTAGTTTTTACAAAAAATAAAAATTTGTAGAAATTCCACTTAAAAACTATTCCTAACTTTGCCCAAGTTTCCAAGCCCTCGACAGGCGATGCAAAGCAGCAACCTATATCAACTTATCCAGTCATTCAGCACCGCAGAGCAAAAAAGTGCCCTGCGTTTCCTGCAATCGCCTTATTTCAACCAGCGATCCGATATTACCAGGCTATTCGAGCAGCTTTCGGCAACCCCGGCCCCTGAAAAAAACCAAATCTGGCCGGCGATTTACCCCGGTGAAGCCTTCGACGACACG
>CAYVPM010000763.1:0-2838 GCA_964453475.1 uncultured Saprospiraceae bacterium
GCAAGGCTTCTATTTTTTCAATGGTAAATATGTCAATTGTGTTGAAATACTGATTGGGTCCGTAGCGAAAAGTGGCGTTATTCAGCCGGATGCCGTCTATCAGCAGCAAGGTTTGGTTGCCGGTAAGGCCGCGCAAAAACGGGGATCCACCGCCGTGGTTGGTCTTTTGGACAAATACACCCGGCACAGCGGACATTGATTCCGGAGTTGTGCGGAATTGCTGCGCGCGGATAGTTTTTTTATCCAACGCCTCAATGGCCACTGCTGTGCCAAACCGTGGGACAGCGCTTCGTTGAGCAGTCACCACCAATTCACTGAAAGAATGTAAGAAGGCAGAATCAGCAGGAATTGAATCAAAAGGTACTTGTGCTTGAATTTGTTGAGAAACGAAGAAAAATATCAAGGCAAAATAGTATTGAGCGGCAAAGACACGCATACGTCAGATTTTAGGCGAAGGTAAAAATCGCCGTATTAAGGGAGGTTTAAATAACATGGCAGGAGTGAGGCCAAAATTTACAATCATTTCACCTTTCAAGCCCCCTTGCAACGTTCCAACTTATCGACCTTCGTGCAAAATCAGCAACCATGAGGATCTTGTCCGTTTTTGTATCAGCCATACTTTTCCTGGCCGCCTGCCAATCGTCCAAATCACCGCTCCAATCTGCCCGAAAATGGCTCGTACAACCGCCTGCTGGTGACCAATACTGCAAAATAGATCCGAAAGGTGAAACTATTATCCCCAACGGACGCGTGATAAAACCGATGGGCAACACCCTGCGCATCGCGCCGCACCCCTTTGGCCTGGCGCTCTCGCCCGACGGCTCAGTGGCGGTAACAGCCAATTCCGGCAACCGCCCGTTTTCCATTACTATTCTGCGAAATCCCGGTTCAGGACAACCAAAAACCCAACAGGTGCCGGAAGGTGCCATGAGCGATCCCAAACTGTTGGAAGATGTGTTTATGGGCCTCGCTATTACGCCTGACAACCAAAGCGTGTGGGTAGCCGGCGGCCAGTCGAACAAACTCTTCCGCTACGACTTGCGCAACGGTGCAAAAATCGATTCCATCCTTTGCGCCCAGCCCGACAACCCCGATGGCTATCTTGGTGATCTTGTCATGACACGGAATGGCCATACGCTTTACGTTTGTGACCAGAGCAATTTTCGGCTCGTAATAGCTGATACCCGCACCCGCAAAGTATCGCACTATGTTCCCGTTGGGCGGTACCCTTTCGGCGTAACCCTCTCCCCGGATGAAAAAACGGCGTACGTCGCCAATATCGGGATGTTTGAATACAGCGCCATTAAATTACTGCCAGCAATCAACAGGGAAAATGATGGCGCTGGTTTTCCAAGCGCTGCATTTGGATCAAAGGAAATGCGGGATGGATACAAAAACGAACAGATGGAAGTGCCCGGCCTGGGCGACCCGAATGCTCCGGAGTCCTTTTCCGTTTGGGCGGTGGATGTCGCAACAAGCACACCCAAAGTAACCCATAAGGTCAAGACAGGATTCCTTGTCGGAGAAAAAATAGAAGGTATACCGGCCGTGGGCGGCGCCAGCCCGAATTCCCTGGTTGCTACGGCACAATTTGTTTTTGTGTCCAACGGGAACAACGATTGTGTATCAGTTATAGACCCTGTTCAGGGCAAAATCAAAAAAAATATTTTTCTGAAACCCGTTCTGCAATTAGCCCGATATCGTGGTGTCATCCCTTTTGGAATGGCTTTGTCACCCGATCAAAAGCGCCTCTACGTCGCGGAATCCGGGATAAACGCCGTGGCTGTGATCGACGTTCCGACACTAAAAGTCATAGGCCATTTGCCCGTCGGCTGGTTTCCCTCCAAATTGGCCGTTTCGCCCGACGGCAAAAAGCTTTTCGTGGCAAATGCGAAGGGCTACGGCAGCGGCCCCAACGGCGGACTACACTATAAAACTGGCCCGGAAGGCACCTACGTCGGGCACCTGATGCATGGCTCCGTTACCGTACTGGATATTCCTGCCGACGTTGATCTGCCGCGGTGGACAAAGCAGGTACTGGACAACAATTTCAACATCCAAGCCGCCGACAACCCTGGGCTGGCTGCGCGAAAAAACAATCCTGTACCGCTTTTCCCTGGTGAAAAAAAGAGCCCGATCAAACACATTGTATTCATTTCCAAAGAAAACCGCACCTACGATGAAGTATTTGGACAAGTCAAAAAAGGCAAAGGCGACCCCAGCATGGCACGGTATGGTTACAATCGTACGTTTTCCAATCGCACAAAAACCTCAACAGTTGAAGGCGCAACTATAATGCCCAATCACCTGGCATTGGCGCAGCGCTTCGGTATTTCCGATAATTTCTACGTGGATTCCGACCACTCCGCAGATGGCCATCGTTGGCTGGTCAATACCTATCCGAACGAGTGGGTGGAGACGAACGTACCGGCTTCGTACGGCGGCGCCCGCGACGTAAAAGCGAAGAGCAAGGAACGCGGAAAATGGGGTTGGACGGGTTCTGCCGGCGCCATTTTCCCGGAGGATTACAACGAGGCAGGCGCGCTGTGGGATCACCTGGAACGCAATGGAAAATCTTTCTACAACTGGGGATTCGGCACAGAAATGGCTTCCAATCTCTCCGATTCCACCATGAAGTTTTACGGCCAAAAGGTACTTGTCAACTACCCCTTACCGGCACCCTTGTTCGTCAACAGCTCTAAAAAGTACCCGACTTACAACATGGCCATCCCCGATCAGTTCCGTGCCAGTATTTTTATCGAAGAATTTAAGGAGAGATGGCTCACCGGACAGCAACAAATGCCCCAAATGCTCACCATACTGCTGCCCAACGACCAT
>CAYVPM010000764.1:0-2831 GCA_964453475.1 uncultured Saprospiraceae bacterium
GCTGCCAGCTTGCCCCAGGTCATGGTATCTGCCGCCAACAGGCACCGCTTGTCAACTACCTTCCCCAAACCGTTGTCAGCCGCTCGTACAGGCGCTGCTGCGCCATATAGTTGAACCCGTCGCCGCTGTGGCCTCCCTGCGTGGTGACGATGTCCCCGTCCGACAAAATCCCGTCATCCGCATAGCCTGCCCGTTCCTGATCCTGGTGCTCATCGGGGTCGACGTCGATGGGCAGGGGGCAGGTTGCCAGGCAGTTTACTGGATTACCACCAAAAGGTGTGAACCACTCCACTGTCTGACCAATTCCCGTCGGCCAGGTAGGGGTATTATTTGCCGGCATAAAAAAACGAGAAAATGTGATAGCTCCCTGATCCATCGACGCATTATACGCCCCAAAGCTCCCATAGCTTCCCAGCCATTTGTTCCCCACATTTGTCTGTGTGCCTATTAGAGTATTTTGGCTGCCATTTGCCCATAGGTGTAGGCCATCGATACCGGCATTGGTGATGTTGTTGCAGCGGATACCATCGTTTTTTATACAAGTACCGCGGAAATAAAAGCCGTAATCGCTTTGCCCGTCGGTCAGGTTCGAGCAGTAGATGTCACTGCTGCTGAAAACGTTGAAGCTCCGGAGTCCGCCATTTACCATATCCACATTCTATCCCAACATCAGCAGCAGCTGTCCGTGTCACCATAAGCCAGTGCTGAAAGCTGTAGACCTCTATCCAAACTTCATCATTGTATCGGCTCTACCAAAGCCTAAATTCAAATATGCGCACTCCCCACTACCAAAAGTGAGGTGCAAGTTCCATGCATACTTCCGACAACTTTTTTAAACAATTAAATGGCTGAATTTTGGTGGACGGGTTCAATCTTGGCTCTCGTCGGTTACCATTTGACCACCTTTTTCAGCAAGATTTTTTTGCCCGCATGGATCGCTACGAAATATACCCCGTGTTTCTGTGCAGAAAAATCCACTTCCCAATGATGGAAAATTTCATTCTTTTCAAAAAGGACCCTCCCGAAGGCATCATAGCAAGTTGCTGAAAAAGGAAAAGGATTCAATGTGCGGATGTTTATGTATTGATCCGTTGGGTTCGGGTAAATATCAAACCCGGAATCCGTAAATGGTGGCGTTTTTGCATCCGTAAAGGAATTGCACAAGGTGTCAAGGCATCCATTTCTATCAACTTTATACAACCACCCTAAAGCCCTAATGTTGTTGTCTGTACCAAGATATACCTTGCCCGCCGAAACGATACTGCCAGAAGGCAACACGACAATTCCGCCCAATTTGTCCCCACCGAAATTATCCCCCACGACTGTATCACATCTCGACCAGAGGCTATCGCCGTTGCTTGTCAAGGCATATAAGCATGGTGCAGGCCAACCATAGGTAGTTCCATCCGGGGTTGTCCATTGCCCTAATGCAATCCAATTGCCATCTGGAGTTGGTTTTAATTCATAGGTAGAATTTCCTGGCGCCGTTATCGGGCTTAATAATCGCGACCAGACCAGGTTAAAATTATTATCTCGTTTTACTACTTTGATCCCCCAACCCAAGGTGTATGGATCAAGGATTTGAAGCTTCCATGATGCATAAATATAGCCGTTGTCTTCTGTTCTGTGAATCCCATAAGATCCGCCTTCCTCATAATTCGCACCTTTAAATTCCTGTATTACATTGCCTGTACTGTCAATGATAAAAAGCCAAATTCGAGCCCAGTCTTGCCCGATCACATAAGGTGGCGTTCCGGGATAGCTTGATTCGGACACTCCAATGACGAATTTATCCGTCCCGACCTTTTCCATAGAGCCGAAAAAGCTGTAGTTCAACGGGTTGCCGTATTTTTTTTCCCAAATAATCTCCCCAGTTTGAGAAATTTTTTGAACAAAAGCAACAGTGCGGTAATTCCCCAACTGTTTGCTACCTGCAATCAGATAACCGTCAGGGATTTGGACTATTGAGGCGTAATGGAAGTTGAGTATCCCAGGGTCCGGATATTCTTTCAAAAAAAGCAGTTTCCCGCTTTTTGTAAATTTGGCCATGAAACCCCAGTTTTTATACCACAAATTGCCTGTTATGGCTAGGTTCCCGTCAAGCGTCTCAATAATCGCATAGTTAGGCTCAAAAATATAGTCGTCACCAGTCGTGTCATACACCGTGTGCTGACTGATTAGGTTGCCCAAAGTGTCAAATTTCGACAATAATATACCCCATTGCAGGGTGTTCTCGTTTATGGCAGTCCCAGCAACGTATAAGGTGTCTTGAATAGCGATCAAATTATGAAAGCCCGCAGACGGCACATTCATTTCATATACCTGGGAGAAACCAGGTTGTTGGGCCATTAGGCAGGCCTGGCTTGTGGACAAGCCCAGAAATAGCGCAAAAATGCTGTTTTGTAGTATCAGGTTCATTTAAAAACGAAATGAAGCCACCTTGCCTCAAATAGGGTAAGGTGGCCTCTGTGTATTATTTTTTAATGACAATTTTCCCGTGTTGCAGTTTATCCTTGCCTTTTTTGGCAGAAATTTCATAAAAATAGAATCCGTCAGGCAAATTATGTACTTCCAAACCCTGTTGTTGAGATTCGCCTGTAAGGTTTTTTAACAACACCGTTCCACCGGAAACATTTGTAAGTTTAAAAACCAGGTCTGTAATATCCCCGCTGATAAAAAGGATATCGCTTGTTGGGTTTGGGAACACTTTGAACGCGTCTTTTATCGGCAACTGCAAGTTCTTAGCCTTTTCCTGATTCCTGGAACCTGATCTTTCTTCTCCATCATAAAGACTCGGATGGAAAAATTCTACCCGGTATAGTTCCAGAATC
>CAYVPM010000765.1:0-2823 GCA_964453475.1 uncultured Saprospiraceae bacterium
GTGCTTGCAACTCTTCCCACTCCGCCATGGTGCGCACGGGCGTGTTGGGTGGCGTATTAAAATTCTGGGCCGACAGGCAAAGAAAGAGGTTTAATGCAGAAAAAAATGAGAGTAGCCGTCTTGTGTCCATAGGTGTAATATTTGTCTCAATTGAATGTTCAAAAGTGCCTCAAAAAAAATATAATAATGCGGTTATTACCTGAAAAGTTTTCAAAAAAGGCGGGTGATGCTAATCTCCTACACTTTATTCATAAAAAAAAAGCGGCACGCTACAGCGCACCGCTAAACAAAACCCATTCTATCGTATGAAGTAAAAACTGTTCCTAATTTAGACTGCAATCGGCAAGGCATTCAAATCGCGGAAAAGAATCTTTTTCCGGTTGAAATACAGGACGTTGGAGCGCTTCAGCTGATTCAAGACTGCAGTTACCATTTGGCGGCTGGTGCCGGTAAGATCTGCAATGTCCTGGTGCGTCATGTTGTGCTTTACCAGGGTCTCGAAACCGACGCGGCGGCCTTGCTCATGGCCCATTTGGTGCAGAAATTCGATAATCCTGCTGCGCGAGTCTTTCAGCACCACATTTTCAAGCTGGCTTTCGGTGTAGCGCAGGCGCTCGCCGAGGAAGTACAACAATGATTGTGCGAAAGCAAAGTTTCCGCGCATCACGGCCAAGACCGCATCTGCATGTAGCTCCAGCACTTCAAGTTGGTCGTCCATCGCATAAGCGAAATCACGGCGGGCACTATCGCCCGTGAGGCATGACTCGCCGAACAGGCCACCGGGCCGAACAACATACTTAATGATGTCTTTCTTCTCCGCGTGAACAGCCACCTTTACAATACCTTTGAGCATGAAGTAAACCTTGTCGGCGCTTTGTCCGGGCTTGTACAGCACCGAGTGCTTTCCATAGGCTTGAACCATGGCTCCGCGTTGTAAGAGCATCCTTTCTTCAGGGCTCAGAACTGCAAATAGGGGGCTGGTTTCCAGTATGTATAATGCGTTTTTAGTATCCATGTTTTTGCTGAAGCAGTTTTATTTAAGTTCTGTCACATTTCTGACTTAATGACAATTCGTTTGGCCGCTGCCCCTATTCTTTTTAAAAAAAATATTGTCGGCAAATCAAGGGGTTGCCAGCCAAGTCTGTTGAATAATTACGTTTTTTGAAATATTATTTTACAGGCATTATATTTTTTTGTTTTTGGTTTGGAATAAATCAAATAAACGCCATCTTTGCAGAATAAAATAAATTTCGCTTTTGGCTGAAAATTCCGATAAAATATGGCTTGAAGCCCTGCGCGATGGCGATGAAAAAGCCTTGCAGCAGCTATTCGACCAGCACTATCCGTTGCTGATCGGGGATATTTATAGGGTTTTGCCAGACGAGGACACTTGCAAAGACCTGGCGCAGGAAGTATTCGTGGAACTGTGGCGCAAACGTGCCGACCTGGAAATCCACACCTCTTTACGCGCTTACCTTCGCCGCGCGGCTGTAAACCGGGCGCTTAATCACCTCAAAGTGCAGCGCCGCACCGTGTTGGAAGATTCCGAATCGTTTGCCGAGGCGCCCGATGACACCCTGCAGGAGACTGCGATGCGCGAAAACCGAGAGCATATGGAGCAGGCCTTACATGCAGCCATTGAAACTTTGCCCGAAAAATGCCGCGCAGTCTTCGCCCTCAGCCGTTTTGAAAACCTTTCGCACAAAGAAATTGCTGAGCGGCTGGGTATTTCCGTCAAAACCATTGAGAACCAAATCACTAAAGCAATGAAAGTACTGCGGGAGGCCCTGACGGTTCTTGCCGTTTTGTCGCCGGTTGTCATTTCAGCGCTAAAATGGTACACATTAAGATAGGGGATGCCCCCTGTATGATTGTCTTAATGGTGAACCTTCAACCCAGGAATCGAATTAAAAAAATTCATGAAAGAAAACGATTTCATATTGCTTGTTTTTAAACAGTTAAGTGGCGACATCACTACCGCTGAATCCTCGCTTTTGAGCGATTGGATCAGTCAATCGCCTGAAAACGAGCGCCTTGCAGCCGAGTATTCCTTGATTTGGGAAAAGTCGGGCAGCTACCAAAAAACGTTTAACCCCAACCTTGAAGCCGATTTCGCCAAGGTTATGGCACGCATCCGCGCAGAACAACAGCCTGTTGTCAAGGTGTCGTTTGTGCGCCAATTCATGTTCCGCGCAGCTGCAGCAGTCGCATTGGTCGCTATGGCCGTGTGGGGATATAGTACATTTGGGCCCGACCAATATTACAATGCAACGGCCGCAGCCACAGGCGCCGAAAGGCAATTGCTTGAACTTTCGGACGGCAGCAAAATATGGCTCAGCGAAGGAAGTTCTATCCAATATGCAACATCTTACAGCAATAAGAACAAGCGGCTTGTCAAGTTGAAAGGCGAAGCGTATTTTGAAGTTGCACACGATTCACTGCATCCTTTCAATGTATTGTTGGAAAAAGGAGAAATTGTAGAAGTGTTAGGGACGTCATTTAATATCACGCAAACCCAAAACTCCTCGTCGGTTTTGGTTCGAAGCGGAAAAGTAAAGTTCAACGTTCATGAAAAACCGTACCCGATTGCACCGACGTTGACGGCGAATCAAAAAGGGGAAATCAATTGGGAAACCGGGGTACTATCCCTGAACAGCAATGCCACCCTTAACGAAATTTCATGGCGTACCGGTTACCTTGAATTTGTAAAGACACCGCTTTCCAAGGTGGTGCGTGATCTGGAAAAATTTTACAAAGTATATATTACCCTTGAAAACCAGTCGATGTTCGACTGCCCCCACAGCGCCCTGCTTAAAGATCAGT
>CAYVPM010000766.1:0-2822 GCA_964453475.1 uncultured Saprospiraceae bacterium
TAGTCGAAGCAGCTCCGCGCGAGCGAATTCTTCAGTTTGAACATCATGATGAGGGTGCAGGTGCGCTACATCGGTTCGCTCGGCACTACCAACAGCGCCTTGAACCCTCCTCCGGCATTCCCCCTCATATTTGGCAACTCAGAGGGCATCATGCACGACAAGTTTTTGGTTATCGACGTTGAATCTCCCGACAAATCCTGGGTGATGAGCGGCTCCCTGAACTGGACCAATCAAAACATCAACACCGATTTCAACAACACCCTTTTTATTCAAGACCAATCGTTGGCACGGACATATCAAATCGAATTTGAAGAAATGTGGGGCAGCAATGGCAGTCAGCCAAACCAGATGAACGGCCGGTTTGGCCTAAACAAGCGCGACAACACTCCCCATCATTTCATCGTTGGGGATGTTCCTGTGGAGTGTTGGTTTTCACCTTCCGACCTCACCACAAACCGCATTGTGGAAACGGTGTACTCTGCAAGCTCCGAAGCCTTGTTCGCCACCTTTTCCTTTACTAAAAACGAGGTTGCCGATGCTTTGGTGGATGTTTTCCTCAATGGCTGCAGCGTTCGGGGCATGATCGAAAATATCAACGACCCAGGGGCTGAATTGAACTATTTGAAATCCTTCGGCATCGATTGCCGCCCGCACCCGATCAGTGGCGAGCTGCACCACAAATACGGCGTTTTTGACCCCAATGGCAGCGACCCGACGGTGCTGACAGGGTCGCACAATTGGAGCGTTTCAGCGGAAACGATCAATGATGAGAACACCTTGGTGCTGCACGATGCCCGCCTGGCCGCTTTGTTTAAAGCTGAATTTGAAAAGCGCTGGATGGATGCCTATGTTGCTGCTTACACCCAGAATGTTGGGAAGGTCAAGTTGTTCCCCAATCCTGCGACAGATGCCATCAACATACAAGTAGCCGCTGCGGCAATTCAGGAAATCACCATCCGGGACCTGCTTGGGGAGCGCGTATTTTCCCAAAGCTATGAAGTTGGCAACGCCGAACGCAGTCTTCCATTGGCGGCATTGCCAGCAGGTCAATACTTTGCCTTTATCCGAACCGAGCATGAATTTTTCGCCCTTCCATTTCAAAAAATTTAGCGTTTTCCAGGAGGATGTAGTGCATGCGGTCGGCACCGATGGGGTGCTGTTGGGCGCCTGGGCGGATGTGGAAGGGGCAAATACAATTCTGGATATTGGCACGGGAACCGGGCTGGTTGCGCTAATGCTGGCGCAGCGGACAGGGCCTGGCGTGCAGATACATGCCATCGACGTTCACCCTGGCTCGGTAGTTTGTGCCGGCAAGAACTTCAGCAATTCTCCCTGGAAAGCCAGGTTGTCAGTCGAGGCGTCCCCGCTGCAAAAATTTTCGCAGGCATCCGGGTTGCAGTTCGACCTGATTGTGAGCAATCCGCCATATTTTTCTGAAACAACCATTTCCCCCGACCTGGAACGAGGCCTCGCGCGTTCAATAAACAACCTTTCCATACATGATTTGCTGGTTTCTGTGCAGAACTTACTGGCTCCGTCAGGCAAGTGCTGTTTTATCCTGCCAGAAAAGGAGGGCAAACTTTTGTGCGAAATGGCCGTTCCGCTGGGTTTGTATTGTACCCTGGAAGTGCAGGTGCGCGGGCGTCCAGGAAAGCCTGTAGCGCGCTTATTGTTGCAATTGGAGCGGGAACCGGGGCGCTATCAGCGGGGCCAATTGCAGCTTCACGCGGAAGGGGGCGGGTATTCGCCAGCGTTTCAGGACATGACTGCCCAGTTTTATAAATTGGCATAAAAAAAGGGAAACTGTGCTTCGATTCACAATTTCCCTTGTAGAAAGCCAAAAGAAGTTTTGGCCAATAATGCGCGCAGTTTGCGTTTAGGAGGATGTTTTAGCTTCAGCCAGAATTTGCTGAGCGCGTTCAAAAATAGTCGTGTCTTCGAGGTGGACGATGCCACCGTCTGGCCCTGGTTCGAGGTGGAATTCAACTATTTGACCGTCTTTGTACTTGTGCGCGCCAAAATAATTTCGGACAGTTTGTTCTTCAATGTTTAGTTCTTTAGCGATACGCGCAACACTTCCGTGCGGGAGCGCGTGCTTTACACGGCGAAGTTCTTCAAAAGTAATGTTCATGTATGTGAGCAGTTAGTGAACAATAATAATTGGAACGGCAATCCTACATTCCAAAATTTTTCCCTAAGGTAAGGAGAAATAAATGTGTTATGCAAGAAAAAAACGTCAAAAAATTATCATATCGAATTTGATGCTTTAACCTTCAATTATTTGGCGTAAAAAACAATAAAATGGCAGGATTGCTGGGAAATTGATGGTATTTTTGCGCCGATTTCAACTCAGTTTATGTACCTGCACATTGTAGCATTCGATATTCCTTACCCAGCTAATTACGGCGGCGTTATTGTGATTTACAATCAGATTAAAGCACTTCATGCCCAGGGCGTGAAGGTCATCCTGCATTGTTTTCAATACGGCGACCGGAAGCCGCAGCCGGAACTGGCAAACTACTGCCATGAAGTGTACTACTACAAGCGCAGCCGCTCGCTGATCTGGCAACTCAGTTTTTTGCCCTTCATCATGCAGACACGGCGCAACCGCTCCCTTTTGAAACGCCTGCGTCGCGACAACCACCCCATTTTGTTCGAGGGCATGCATACGGCAGGTTTTATCTGGAAAAAACGCTTGCGCGCCCGGCAAAAGCTTATTCGGATGCACAATGTAGAGTGGCAATATTATGAGTCGCTGTCCCGATTGACTCCTGCCACGGAGCCATTCGAAAAGGCGTATTATTTCATAGAAAGTATCAAGC
>CAYVPM010000767.1:0-2821 GCA_964453475.1 uncultured Saprospiraceae bacterium
GCAATATCGAGATTACAGTGACCAGTTGGAGCAGTGTCAGGCTATCCGTACTGCGGAAGACAAGGCCGAGGCTTGCTACCTTGAGTTGATGATACGTTTTGGCAGCAGCCGTTCCAACAAACGGGAGATGGCGGAATTTGCGCAAAAGCTATTTGAAGACGTAGAGCCGTCTTTATCAAAATACACTTCCTACCGGTTGCATCTTTTTGGGAGACTGATTCAAATATCCATATTTGACAATCAAAATGATTACAAAAAAGTCATCCAGCTTTGTACAGATGCTATTGAGTTCTTCGATCAAAAACCCTACAAAAGTTTTAACGGGTTGCAGGTGTTCTATTACTCCCTGATAATGAGTTACCTCAACCTGCACCAGTACAATCGTTGCAGGATAATAGGCAACTGCTATGAAAGCCTTTTTACCAAAGGCAATTACAATTGGTATAAATGGAAGGAGCTTCATTTTTTGGCCGAGATGCACGCAGGAGAATACGAAGCAGCAGCCGGTATTTGGCAGGCGGTTTCCGAGCAGCAAAAGGTTGGAGAATTGATTCCGCAAATTGGGGAGTCCTGGGCAATTTATGAGGCGTTCCTGGTATTTCTCTCCAATTGTGGCCAGCTTAAAGATAAAAAGACAGATAAAAGTTTTAAGGTAAATAAGATGCTGAACGATCTACACGTCTTCCAACGTGATAAAAGCGGCATGAATATTCCTATCCTTGTTATTCAATACTTATTGGCAATTTCAGAAAAAAAATTCGGGCTGTGCATCGATCGCCAGGAGAGCATGGCGAAATACAGAACCAGATACCTCTCGGTGTCTGAAGCAGGGCGAAGCCATTATTTTTTCAGAATGTTGGAACTTATTCCCAAAGCAGGGTTTGAACAGGAAGAAACAAGGCAAAAGGCGGCGCCCCTGCTGGCAAAATTGTCCGCTTTTCAATTGACAGCTGCCAACCAAAACTTCGAAGTGGAAATCATTCCATACGAAACCCTTTGGAACCTTATCCTTAGCTGCTTGAGCCTAGCACGGCAGAAGCCTGAATCATTTGAGCATGGCATGCACAAGTCTGTCGTTGCTGGATTTTAACAAATATCGACCTGGTACTTAAGTGTAGAAAATTAACGCACCACGAGCCATCGCTAAGAACACATAGCATGCCTCCTTTGAAGCCGTTTTTAATTTTTACGTGCATTCTACTTAGAAAAAATCCTGCATAACTGTCCAAGGCTTTTCGGTTTGAATGCCGGTATATTTGATTCTGTTTAATCTTCTTAATCCATTTTCTCCTATGAAAAGTCTTCCTTTCCTGCCATTTAATGGCATCGAAGCACATTTGAACAAAGCCGGAAACGGCACTTTAATCGTAACAGTGTTGGATAGCATCATCGTAATTGATGTTACAGGTAAGTAATGCCTGTGGAACAGGCTTCATTTGACCCAACAATAAATTTCAGGCGCAAATAACCCCTTATATTTGTTTGCGCCTGTTATTGTTTGGCTTCGAGCCTAACTGTCCACCTTTAAACTATTGAAGTTTATGCACTTGCACACACATGACGTGTTAGCGGGTTAAATTTTTTTTGTCCAAATACAAAACGGTTTTTAATCCGCAAATGCCCAGTGTGCCATTGGCGCAATCAATGTCGATCACGCCGCTGAAGGACGAGAACTCGCTCAATGGTGTACTACTTATGACCTGGTGCTGATCTCCAAACATATCCTGGGCATCGAGCCGCTGGGCTCACCCTACAAGATTATCGCAGCGGATGCGAACAAGTCCAACTCGATCACGACCTTCGACATCGTGGAGCTGCGCAAGATGATTAAAACGAATTAGTAAGTCTTGACATGGAGTGGGTGCCCTGGAAAGCCAGGGCGCCCCTGTGTCTTTTTACTTCAGGATTAAATTAGAAGGCTCTAATAAAGACCTCCAATTCAACTTTCTCATCCAATTCGAGGCGATGTCGCAACCTGTTTCGCGTTTTTTTGATGCTTTCTACCGTGATACCCAAGATTGAAGCGGCTTCCCGGGTCGTTAAATTTAATTTGATGAAGAGGAATAGGCGCTCTTCTGCCTCACTTAATGTAGGAAAGGAGTTGCGCAAGCGCCGCAGGTAACCTGGATATGCTTTTTCAAAATAGGCTTTGAATCCTTCCCAGTCTTCGTTTGTTAAAATTCGTTGATTGTAGAAGTCGTCTTCAAAATCAGGTTCAGCATTAGACCTTAAAATTTCATCCCTGGCAGGTTCCGATTCAGCCAGCAGCGCATTTTTTCCTACCAGAAGGCGTGTCAGGTCTTGCAACGCTATTTGATGCTGGGCTAATGTCAGCTTGGTATGATTTGCCTGTATTCTCCAGCGCCAGAATCCAAAAGCAACCAGCAATAACCCGAAAAGAATAAAGCCTGTCTGCCGTTCTAGAGTCCGTTGTGTATTGGCAAGCTCCGCCTGGCTTTTTTGAAGCGCAAGCTCTTTTTCCTGGCTCTCATATTTGAGTTGCAATTCGGCAATTTCCTTTTCTGTTTTTGCGCCGATTAGACTGTCACGTAAATCTTGATATTGGTGGAAATATTTCAGCGCTTTGGGATAATTACCTGTTTCCTCGTAAAGTTGGGCCAGACCGGAAAAATTGGTCATGAGGTTAGAGTATTCTTCTGAAGCCGTATTAAGCTGGAGACATTCATCATAGATGTCTATTGCATCTTGATATTGTTTGAGTTCCAGGTAGGTCGCCGCCGCCAGATTGTTCATGGCCTGTGCCGTTTCTTTGCGATCTTCGTTTTCTTGAAATTTAGGGATGGCCTTCTTGAAATAAGGG
>CAYVPM010000768.1:0-2814 GCA_964453475.1 uncultured Saprospiraceae bacterium
GGATGCCAAAAGCACCTCTACGCCAAGGCTTTCGAGTGCGCGGATGATGGGTATACAACGCGAGACGTGGCCAAGCCCCCAATTGAGCGGGGCTACTAAAATTCGCTTGGGATTTAAGGGAACATCATCCCGATCCTCAGATTCAGCAGGCATGGTTGAAAGGTTGAATGGTCAAGGCCTTTGTTATACCAGGATTATAGTGATTTGCAAGATTTCCAGGATGGGTCATATTGATTATTATGGATTTATATCCTGATATTTTGCAAACCACTTTCCGTTGGGTATATTTACGGCGTTAAATTTTCCCGTTCTCACAAGGTTATTCGTACATTCGCCATTGTAAAAGTAAAAAATCTTTCCGCTATGAAAAAACTCAACTGGTGGCGCATTGCTTTCATCCTGATCATGTTCGGCATGTTTGTGCTGGAAAGCTGTAGCCTTTTTAAGCCCAAATGCAATTGCCCGCATTTCTGATAATTCGGGGATTCGGCACAAAAATATAACGGCCACGTGATGTCAAATCGCGTGGCCGTTATACTGTGATTAAAGTGATTTTGAATGATTTGAGTGAAACAAATGCTTGATTTTAAAATGATTACAACATTCCTGCATTCATAACCACTTTGCGTTGACTATATTATTTAATGTGTCGCACCAACGGGCATTGTCGGCAATAAATTACATTCACACTACTGGACATTTTTCGGGGTAAAAGTAAGATGTACCGCCAAACTTCTGTTTGGCCACTCAGGCCAAACAGAAGTTTGGCGGTACCTTATGCTTTCCCGTTTTCAGATTTCCCTTCAAAAAGTGCCAGGATAATATTGCCCATGTAAACGCCCAGGGCAGATTCTACAAGGGTTAGGAACATGGTCATGTCCTGAAAATTGAGGAGGTTGGGGGCAAGGGCTTTTAGTGAAATCAAGGTTAGCACGGTAACAAAATGGCCGTTTACCAGCCACTTAACCAGTCCATTGATAGGGGCTTCGTTTTGAACAGCGAGGTTGGGCTCGGTAATGCTTCTGCCCAAAAACCTGAATACCGCCCCTCCATAGAGCGCAGTGATGGGCGCCAGTACGCCCATTAGGGAGGTGAATTCCTCAAAAAGGAAGCCCCGCAACAAATAAAAGATGCAGGAAACCCCAATGAGGGCAAAATGATAGATCAGAATCAGCCGGGCAATGCGCGTGCGCGGTGAAAGCGGGGCGCTGGTGACAGGCCGGTCTGCTGTTGGGTTGGTTGTCGCTTCAGAAGCCATAGTAGTAGCCATGGTCGTAGTGTTGGCAGTTATCATCGGCGGAGGTAGTCCAATAATTGTTTGAATAGTCGTTTTTGGTATTCCTGGAGTTCGCTCTTATAGTTCAAGTCGAGGTCTTTGTAATCGTTTTTGCGCGGCGGGAAAACAATGCCAGAGCCGTATTTCCCCTGAAATTCCCATGAAAGTTCGGCATCATCACCTTTTTGTATGCCTTTCACATAAATCCTGTGGTATTCAAAGTATCCGTCGGGACAAATTTCGTAATTTAAATGGGTTACCTCCAACACAAATTCGTCATAAGTTGTGAATGAAGTGTCCAATTTAGCTTTCCACAAAATGGGTGTCCCCTTGTTCTTGTAGTAGTTAACGAGCCAAAGCCGTGCGTTGGTACATAATACCCCAACGTTTTTTCCCCTGAAAAGGTATGTGTTTTCTCCGGAATTGATGCCCTGCATAGAATTGGGCAGGTTCAATTCGATCATGGAGCCGGAGCGGATGTTGCGTTCCTCCACGGGCACGCGGCCATTTTTGCTGTATATTTTGGCCATGAAATGCGCAGGGTCATGGCAGCGCACCACCACTTCTGCTTGTTCTTCATGCACTTCTGATAAAAAAGCCCATTTGTGCAGCAGCCTTTCGTGGAAATTCTGGCCGTATTGTAAACGGTTCGATTTTTCGAGGCGCTGCCAGGCGCATTGCAGGGAGTCGCAGGTGTTTCTGCCGGAGTATGTTGGCCTGAGAAACAAAGTCACCTTGTTGGAATTGGTCGATATGCTATCCGCCCGAAGGATATGGCCAAGGTGGTTTTGTTGCAACCATTGATTGTAATCCAGGCGCTTTTTGTTAAAAAAGGCCCTGTCGTTTCGCAGATCCTGTGCGGTAACGACAGAAAACAGACAAATAAGGCAGGTAATGATGAGTACCCGTGCGGGGTGCTGTGTCATCGAGGAAGTTTTTGTTATGCGGAATAATACGGATGAGAACAAGCGTATATTTTTAAAAGGTTCCGCTTTAACTTATTTCTAGTGTTTTTTTGTGCAATGTTTAAGCATTTCGTTCGCTGTACGTACTTCCGGAAAATGAAAAGCTTGCCCGACGCTGCGCTTCTGATCCTCGTTAGTGGATCAGCACTTTTTTTATGGCGAACTTGCCGGAAGCGTCGAAAATTTTCACAAAATACAAGCCTTTTTGGATGCCCTGAATCGATATCCGGGTATCAGCATCTTTTTGCAGGTCGCCCGTCAGCACCAGTTTGCCTGATACGTCAAAAATTGTCCAGCTGCCTGTTTCTGGACTTTCTGCACGGATGTTAAGCCAGTCCTGAGCCGGGTTTGGAAAAATGGAAACAGGCCATTCCTCGGGTGAAGCAACACTGCTGCTGTTTTGGTACCGGAAAAGGAACAGGCCATTTTGCATGTCGCTGGCAATGATGGTGCCCGATGGGAGCCAGGGGTAGTTGCCCCAATTGCCGAAATAACCGTTGTATTGCGTGTTCTCGGGGCGGGTATCGTAGTGCGCAACCAGCACCGGGTTCAGGCGGTCGCTAATGTCGTATA
>CAYVPM010000769.1:0-2805 GCA_964453475.1 uncultured Saprospiraceae bacterium
GTTTCGGCTACTTTGAGGCGGCGACCATCCGGCTGATGTCGGCGGGTCTGGCGTTTTTGCCTTTTGCGCTCGGCAATTTGAAAAAAATTCCGCGTGACAAGCTGGGGCTCGTGCTGACCACTGCCACCTTGGGTATGTTCATCCCGGCCTACTTGTTTTGTCTGGCGCAGGTGGAAGTGCAAAGCGCCGTAGCCGCCATGTTGAACGGCTTGACACCCGTTTTTACTTTTGTTTTTTCCGTCATCATTTTCAAAATTTCCTTCAAAGCCAATCATTTGCTGGGGATGTTGCTGGGACTGGCTTGTGCTGTTCTATTGGCAGTAGAGCGTTCCAATACAGCGCTCAATTTTAACTGGCACGCTGGCTTAATCATTTTAGCCACAATATGTTATGGCTTTAACATCAATCTGGTAAAGCAGCATTTATCGCATATTCCGGCTTTTACACTGTCGAGCGTAACCGTAGGCCTGGCCGGAACCCTGGCATTTGTATTCGGCTTTTTGCCCAACCTGGGCAACTATCACCCGACTCAAATCCAATGGATGCCGCTGCTTGCGCTGGTGACCCTCGGCGTACTTGGCACAGCCATTGCCCAGTTGTTTCAATACCGGTTACTCAAGGATACATCTGCTCTTTTTGCCAGCTCCACCACCTACATCATTCCGGTGGTCGCGGTATTCTGGGGCATTGTAGATGGAGAACAATTCAATTTGCTGCACGCAACCAGCATCGCTGGTATTTTGGCCGCAGTGATGCTGATACGGAAAAGCTGAAAAAGCTGAAACCCTAATATTCCAACCCAATTTTGCCCCGAATCGTATCCAGCGTCTCCACCAAATCAAGCGTCAGCTCATGCGACGCAATATGGCTTTCCAACAGTTGGTTTTCAAGGCATTGCATCACGTGTGCGGCTTCAAAATGGTAGCCCCAGCCTTCATAGGGCATGTCCACCTCCCGTTTTGTTTCTTCTTTGTCCTCGTATTTAGACACGGTGAGTCGGGTAGCATGGTGCCAGCGGCGGTGCATGTGGATGGTGCCTTTCGTGCCGTACAGCATGGCTTCAATGGGTGTGTTGGCCGCCACGGTGGAATGGCTGAGTGCAAGGCGCTTGCCGGGGTATTGGAAGGTGAAAACGCAGCTTTCATCCACGTCGGAAGGGCCGAAGGTGGCATTGGCACAGATATGCTGATCGGCGGGCTTGCCAAATAAAGCCAATGCAAGCAAAGCCGGGTAAATACCGATATCGAGCAGGGAACCGCCGCCGAGGGCTTTGTTGAACAAGCGGGAATTGGGATCAAAAGTGGTGTGGAACCCGAAGTCGGACTTGATGGTGTGCAGGTCGCCGATCTCGCCCCTGGCCACCAGGTCGAAGGCATGGCGTACACCGGGGATAAACAGCGTCCACAATGCTTCCATCAGGAATACCCGGTTTTTGTGCGCCGCCGATACCATGCGCCGGGCTTGTTCGGTGTCCATGGCAAATGGTTTTTCACAGAGCACCGGAATGCCGTTTTCCAGGCAGAGCAGCGTGTTTTCACAATGCAGCACATGGGGTGTGGCCACATACACCACGTCGAGGCCGGGGCAACCCACGATGTCCTGGTAGCGGCTGTAAGCGTGGGGGGCGCCAAATTCAGCGGCGAACTCAGCAGCCCGCTCAGCGGAGCTGGAGGCCACAGCGTGCAGGCGGGCATTGGGCAGCATTTGCAAGTCTTGTGCGAATTTTCGGGCGATGCGGCCCGGGCCGATGATGCCCCAGTTGTATGTTTTCATGGGTAACTCATAAATTTTTATAACTATTCTACACGTTGAACCACCCGAAACCCACTGCTTCCGTCCCGAAAATCAGGGAATCGGCTGCTGCGGTTGGTGATTCGGCAATGCCTGGCGTTGTTGTTCCAGGAGCCACCCCGGATGCTTCGTTCTTCGCCTGCAATTGGGCTGGCATGTTTTGGTTTGTACTTTTCTTTATCGTACCAATCGTGGCACCATTCCCAAACATTGCCGCTAAGGTCGAAAATACCCAATGCGTTGGGGCTTTTTTGGGCAACTTTCTGTGGGCCGTGTATGGTATTTCCAGCGTACCAGGCTGTTTGATTTTTTTCAAACCTCGACACAACGATTTGACAATGAAGCTGATAAACGTACCCTTGCGCTGGGCAAAGAAGCCCTGTACAACAAAAGTCAATTGCCTGTAATTTCATTTCTTGCCCTACATTAGCCATTATTTTTCAATACCCACCATGCGCCCATTCTCAACAGATCGCAGCATCCGCTATTTGCCTACTTGTCCTTTGCCAACTTGTTTATTTGCCCATTTGCCTATTTGCAAACTTGCCCATTTGCCCCTTGCAAACTTGCCAACTTGCAAACTTGCCTACTTGCCAATTTGCCTATTTGCCCTTTGCCTACTTACCCTTTGCCAATCTTGCACCACCCCGCCACCACCCCGCATCCTCATTTTCTCCAAAACCAATGGCTACCGGCACGAAAGCATCGAAGCGGGAAAAGAAGCCCTGGTAAAAATATGCGCTGAAAACGGCATGCTCGCCGATACCACCGAAGATGCTGTTTATTTCAACGAAAGAAACCTGAAACGCTATGCCGCCGTGGTGTTTTTGAATACAAATGGCGAAGTGCTGAATGCCCGCCAGGAAGCTGATTTTGAACGCTATATCCAAGCGGGCGGCGGTTTTATGGGTGTACATTCCGCTTCCGGGACGGAATATACCTGGCGCTGGTACGGCGGATTGGTTGGCGCTTATTTCAAGGATCACCCTGCGATTCAGACCGTTGACTTGAACC
>CAYVPM010000770.1:0-2803 GCA_964453475.1 uncultured Saprospiraceae bacterium
TATTTGTAGGAAACCAGCTCGCGCGAGGCTACCCGCTCGCGCCAGGCTATCCATCACTCACCAAGCGCGCGCACGAGCTGGCGCAAGGCTTTTGCCTTGTGGCCTACTATTCGCGCCGGCTGTGCCGGCAAACGCAATGCACCTATCCCCGCTCGCGCGAGGCTATCCACCACCACCCCAAGCGCGCGCACGAGCTGGCGCAAGGCAAAAGCCCTTATCCTGTCCCACTAAATTTACCCTTCAAAACTAACGTCAAATGGGCAACTGGGCATCAACAGAATTACAAGGGGCCAATCTTGGCCACGAACGGTTTCGCCCCAACGCGATCAAGGTGTTGACGCTCTTGGGAGAAAATCCGGGGCTTTCCTTTTCAGCGGCCTGCGGGCCAGCTGTTCGTAAATCGGCCAGCCGGCTTTTTTCAAGTCTGGACATCGATTTGCAGCAGGGGCATGTGCAACAAACAGTGCAACGATGTAGCGGAGGCGCCCTGGTTTTAGCCTTTGAGGATACTACAGATGTGAATTATGATAGGCATAAGGATAAAAAAGGCATGGGTCTTTTAGGAGGTTCGAGAGATATTCGAGGCATTAATATCCACAGTGTGGTGTGTGCAAGTGATCAAGGAGAACCATTGGGGCTTATCGGGCAGTATATCTGGGCGCCAACCAAAAGCAAGAGTAAGGTAGAAGGCACACACATGCGGAAATTGCCCATTGAGGATAAGGAAAGTATGAAGTGGATACGGCTAATGCGCAATGTAAACAAGGCATTTAGCGACAAAAAGAACCGGGTTTTGGTGGTGGCGGATCGGGAAGGAGACTTTTATGAACATTTTTCAGAGCCGCGCAAAGCCAATATTGATCTTTTGGTGCGCGGTAGCCACATAGAACGGAACATAATTTATGAAGGACAGAAGTGTAAGGTCAGGGATTTGCCGGGCTTGGTTGCGGCTCAACATACCTACAAGATGACGGTTCAAAGGCAAAAGGACAGGGAAGAACGGGAAGCGGAGATAGAAGTTCGTTCTGGCAAAATAGCCTATCCGCCGCCGGCTGAAAAAAAGGGATCGGCAATCATCTTGCACTTTGTCCATGCTGCAGAATTAAACTACACGGCAGAGGATAAAATTGAGTGGTACCTTATTACAAGTATGGTTATTGAAAATTTCGAGCAGGCCCGGCAGTTGATAGGGTTTTATGCGAAACGCTGGACAATTGAACGGTTTCACTATATCCTCAAAACAGGGCTTAAAATCGAAAAAATACAGATAGACACCTTTGACAGACTCAAAAATCCACTTGAATTGTATAGTATCGTAGCATGGCGGATATTATGGCTTGCTTATGTGGGCAAAGTAAAACCGCAAGCCGAGGCCATCGCGGTATTTGAGCAACCACAAATCGAAATTCTTGAGAAGCTGAACCAGAAAAAAATTATGACGGTAAAAGACTTTTTGTTGGCCATGGGGAAGTTGGTTGGTTTTCAAACCTCAACAAAACAGCCGCTCCCTGGCGAAAAATTATTGTGGTTGGCATACGGACAATTAGTGCAAATCCAGCGCGGATTTGAACTGGCTGGGAAGCCACCATTTAGTGGGACAGGATAAGGGCAAAAGCCTTGCGCCAGCTTGTGCGCGCGCTTGGAGTTAGGGGTAGAGAGCCTCGCACTAGCGGGTTAATGTGAAGTGAAATAGCATCCAAAAAAGGCTGCTCGTTTTGATGCAATTGGAAAAACGAGAAAATCTGATCAATGACCTTATGCTGCATATCCGTCTTCGAATTGTAGTCATGTTAATTTGTGTTTGTGGCTTCAAATCAAGTCGCCTCGCGCGCCGGCAACCAGACCATCAGCCATTTGGTGAATAAAAGTGTCGTGCAAATATGCCGGCATGATGCTTCCGATATTTATAACACTTTCTGCCCTGAATTCCACCGCATCACCATTCCCTGTTTTGTGCCCATAAATTTTTTTACTTTTTCTACCACAATATTCCTCCCCCAAATTCCCGTCCTTTGTCCCATGAATCAACAATTCAACCGCGCTATGATGCTAAGGAGCGGACTGCTGGCCATCTTTATTGCCCTGCTTGCCTTCAGTGACAACCAGCGCTTCGCCAATCTCTCCAAGTCCGCTACCCTGGAAGAAGGCCGCTGGGTCGATTCCGTATTCAACGCCTTGTCGGAAGACGAGCGCCTGGGACAGCTTTTTATGCTCCGCGCGCACGACGACATGGATACCAGCTACGAGCGCCAGGTGGACGACCTCATCCGCCAGTACAAACCCGGCGGCCTCTGCATTTTCAACCCCAGTCAGGTCGGCACGGTGGAAAAACAGGCAGAGCTCAGCAACCGCTACCAGGCCTCCAGTCCCAAAGTGCCGCTGCTGATCTCTATGGATCTGGAAAACGGCCTGGGCATGCGCCTGCGCAATTCGGCCATCTCCTTCCCCCGCGCCATGATGCTGGGCGCTGTGCAAGACAACCGCCTGCTGTACGATATGGGCAAGGAAGTAGCCCGCCAGTGCCGCCGCATCGGCGTGCACGTCAACTTCGCACCCGTGGCCGATGTGAACAACAACCCCGACAATCCCGTCATCGGAGAGCGCAGCTACGGAGAAGACCGCCACAACGTGGCCGCCAAAGCCTATCAGTACATGGCCGGCATGCAGGACGGCGGCGTGCTGGCCTGTGCCAAACACTTCCCCGGCCACGGCGATACCGACATGGATTCGCACTACGACCTGCCCCTCATCCCGCACGACCGCAAGCGCCTCGACAGCCTGGAACTGCCGCCTTTCCGGATGC
>CAYVPM010000771.1:0-2800 GCA_964453475.1 uncultured Saprospiraceae bacterium
GCGGATATCAGTCATTCGTGCTGGTGTATGAAGGTGCGACACTTGGGGGACCGAACTGCCTGAGCCAGGGCTTCCGGGTGCGCGATACGATGTACGTCGAGGTTCAGATCGAAGATGCGTATGGCTGTGTG
Organism: uncultured Saprospiraceae bacterium; assembly: GCA_964453475.1. GTDB lineage: Bacteria > Bacteroidota > Bacteroidia > Chitinophagales > Saprospiraceae > M3007. The sequence goes on from CAYVPM010000771.1 coordinate 132, forward strand.
ATGCGCGATGGGGTTTGGATCAATGTCAGAAAACGCGGTGCGGTGTACATCCCTAACGTTTTTTCGCCCGATGATGATGGGGAGAACGATGTGTTTCGGGTGTTTGCGGGCAATCCGGCAACCAGGATCCACTTCCTCCGCATTTATGACCGTTGGGGCAGCCAGGTTTTTGGACAGGAGGATTTTTCCCCGGATGAGCTTAGAGGAAGTTGGGACGGGCGTTATCGCGGCAATGTGCTGCAACCAGCTGTTTTCGTTTGGGTGCTCTCCATTGAATATGAAGACGGAACCTTGGAATTGTTGAGCGGGGATGTGTTTTTGAAGCGCTAATTGCGGTCTTTTCAGATTTCAAAAACTGGTTCAGCCAGAAAGCGCTCAAAAGCTTCGTGGCAGGGATTGATATAGCCATTGCAGCCCTAATCTGCCTTCCCTCCGAATTCGTATTTCAATCCCCAATACTTTTTCAGCACCATTTTTACGGAGCCCACCGAAACAGGGGATTCGATGAGGACTGGTATCCTGTTTTGATCGTCAGAAACCCATACCGACATCCTGGCATCTTCTTTAAAAACATTGCCGGCGATCACTTCTGGCTGAAACCTAAGGGTTTTGTAGCGGCCCATACTGTACACCTTTTTGCGGCTCTCCTTTCCCACGTAGCGCATTTTCAAAGGATATTCCTCCTTGTCCATAAATACTTTGAATGGCACAGCATAACCTGCCTCCTGGCTGCCAAAATCGATATTGCGGAGTTGGTAAAGGATAGACAGCACATCGTGCACTTGCCCTTGAACGCTGTGTTCCGTTTTGGTTTCGGGGGCTCCGCGCTTATCGGCGCGCCAGACTGTCGTTTTTTTGGCGCTTTGGTTGAAAGCAATTTTCTCAAAAATATGGTATTTGCCTTCGTTGACATCCCGCTCGGAGTAGTTGGGCAGCAAGGTGTTTTTGTCCACCCAGGAGTTGTAGCTGTCTTTCACAGAAAAAAACCATTCGTAGGAATCATACGTCTCGCCAACGGCTTGGTAGTGGAATTGTGCTCCTTCGTCAAAAACCTTGAACGTGACCTCGCCGGCCGGCACCCAGATAAAGTTCAGGTTGTAGTATATTTTGTAGGTGAGCTGCTCGCCGTTCTGAAAGGCATTTTCACCGGAAATGGCCGGGTTTGTCGTTTGCGTTGCCTTATGCGTGCCCTGAAATGGCAGTAGCCCGATCAGGAGAAAAGAGGCGAGTAGAAATGATTTGTTCGTTTTCATAACCTAGTGCTTTGGTTTGTTGACGTAAAAAAACAAAAAAGTATACTCTGATTAAAGTGATTGGTATGATTTTGGTGATACAAAAGCTTGATTTCTAAATGATTGTAAACTCATTTTCTTAAAACCACTTTGCGTTGACATACCAATGAACGCGGTAGAAAAGGCGTTTATTATGCCAAATGGCGCACAGAACACTTAATGAAATGAAAAAGGGCAAGCTTCGAACCCGAAGCTTGCCCCTGTGATTTTTATTGGAAGCGGGAATTAATACCCAGCGTCTTTGTTGCCTTTGAAGCTGCCTTTGCCGGCTTCTTTGCCTTCTGGGCGAGCCATTTCCGTCTCACCTTTGGCAACGCGGAACTCCACGCGGCGGTTCATCGCGCTGGCTGGTTGTGGTACCAGAGTCGTTGATTCACCAGCCCAGTTCAGGATCACGCGGTCGCGGCTTACGCCATACTGAGAAACGAGCGTCTCGACAGCTGCTTTGGCGCGGTTGTAAGACAGCACGTTGTTGTAGCCTTCAGAGCCGCGTGCATCGGTGTTGCCCACTGCGACGACTTTGAGGTCCGGGTTGTTTTTCAGCACGGTAGCCACCTGGTACAGTTTTTCGTACTCAGAAGTGCGCACATCGTAGCGGTTGTCGCCAAAATTGATCATAGGCAGGAACCAGTCGGTTGCTTTTGGCACAGGCAATTTGATGGCTGCGATTTTAGCGTCAACGATGCGGTTAACGTCGGCTTCTGTGATTGGTTTTGGTACTTGTGCCACGCCATCAGCGTTTACAGTGTAGCCAGGAGGAGAGAATGGCTCCTTGTCTTTGTAGTTTGGCACTTTGTCGCCATCGCTGTCGAGCGTTACACCTTTAGTGTCAACACGAGCACCAGCAGGGCTGTTGTCTTCGTCGTCAATGGCATCGATGATGCCGTCGCCGTCGGTGTCGGTCGGGTCGTAGATAGGACGCGCTTCCAGGGCAGCAATAGCGGCGCCAGTCATTTCCATTGGGTTGGCCCAGTAGAGTGGCTCAGACCTCTTGTTGCCATTCTTGTCGTTTTTCCCGATGTTGAAATTGAGGGAAAGGTGTGGCCAGTGGAAAACGTCGCGATAGGAAGTGTTGTTGTCGCCAACGTTCTCGTCGCCATCGAGCAGGTCGCCATCTTTGCCAATCAGTTGGGCAAATGTGTACTCAAGACCAACGTTGAACTTTGGGCTGACGCGGAAAGCCAGGCCAGCGCCAACTTCGAAAGTTGGGCGGGTGTTGGAGAATTCCACTTCATTGGCGGTTGTTCCGCCGGCAATTACCACGTTTTTAGCAGTTGCAGTGTAGTTGGCAAAGCCGAGACCACCAAATACATTCACGCCAATTTTGCGGTATGGCTTGTTGAAGCGAAAGTTGTTGACCGTCATGACGATTTGGCC
>CAYVPM010000772.1:0-2792 GCA_964453475.1 uncultured Saprospiraceae bacterium
GCCCATTTGATGGCGGCCGGGTTTTCAAACAGCCTGAGAATAGCAGTATCCTTTACCGAAGCATTGCCTGGTTTGGCAGGTGCGGTGGAAGCTGGCTTTGCCGGACTGGTATTCGTCGCAGCGGGTTTTGTTTTTTGGGCAAAGCTCATTCCATGTACGAACAATATCGCCAACATCATGACTAGAAGGCTTATCCCGTTGGGGGTGTTTTTCTTTTTTATCATAGGAAAAAATGTATAAATGCCCGCTAGTGGCGGTAAAAGTTGACAATTGCATGCTCAAAAGCAAGGCGTGGAAACAAAGAATGTCACCGCTTGCCCTACCGTCGCCGATCAAAGAAATAACTGGCTATCCGCATAATGTGTAAAAAGGCTTCGAAGTTGACTATGTGTTCTATGTCCCTATGTGAACTATGTGGTGAAATATATGATAGCGCGACATCACAACCTTCCCCGCACCATCCGGTCAGCCCCCGACAAATCCTGTTGAAGCGCTACGTCCTTGAACCCTTTTTCGCGGAGCAGCCGGACTACCTCGGTCGCGTTGAATTCATTACACTCAAAAAAAAGCATCCCGTTTGGCTTGAGTTTTTTGCGGGCGAAATCAGCGATGACCCTGTAAAACAACAATGGGTCGCCTGCCTCCACAAACAGCGCCAGGGAAGGCTCATGGGCTTGAACGTGCGGCGGCACAAGATGTTTTTCAGTTGTCGGAATATAAGGTGGATTGCTTGCCACAACATCAAAATCGGGCAGATTTTCCCAGGACTCCTTGTTCAATATATCGCCCTCGAACAAATGGACACCGCGCAGATCATGACCCAAAATGTATTCCGCGTTTTCCTGGGCCACAGCGAGCGCCGTCCTGCTTTTCTCCATTCCGTAGAGTTCCAGTACAGGCCATTTTTTCTTCAAAGTCAGGCCAATACAACCGCTGCCCAATCCGATATCGAGCAAAGTCGGATGTTCAATGTCCTGGCTTTTCAAGTGTTTCAAAATTTCGGATACCAGCTCTTCCGTTTCCTGGCGCGGTATGAGCACAGCAGGCGTCACTTTAAATTTCAAGCCAAAGAAATCAGCTTCACCCAGGACATATTGAACGGGTTCTCCACCCAAGAGCCTGGCATGAATAACTTCAAACCTGGCGGACTCCTCCGCACTCAAGTCACGGTCGGATCCAGCTGAAAAATATCGAAAAGCATCTTCCAGCACGATGCGGGCGATGCTTGCTGCCTCGCCCCTGCCGTAAGGTTCCGACAGGCTTTGGGCAAGCTGTTTTTCTGCTGCTGCGCAAGTCATATTGGATGTTGTAGGCAGGGCGATCCCGCATTAAATCACGATGGTGAAAATGGCGCCATGGGGCTGGTTGTCGCTTACTTTGATGCTTCCATGGTGGGCTTTCAGCACCTGGCTGACGATAAACAGCCCTAGTCCGGTGCCGGTGCTGTTGCGGGTATCTTCATTGCCGAGGCGATAGAATTTTTCAAAAATGAGCGCTTTCTCGCTGTCGGGAATGCCAGGCCCCTGGTCTGCGACTTTCAGTTGGTACTTATCGTCGATCCGGGCAGCCGAAAACTCGATCTTTGAACCTGTTGGGGCGTATTTTACCGCATTTTCCAGGAGGTTTTTTATCACCGCAACCATGCCCACGCGGTCGGCCAACAGGGGTGGCAAGCCTGCTTCGGCCTGGATATGAATGAGGGCTTCCGGAAATCGTACGCGCAGCGCGTCGGCGCAGTCTTGTGCCACGGCGCCCAAATCGAGTGGCTCCGGAACGGGTTGCCACTTGTCTTCGAGTCGCGCGGCGAGCAGCAAATCTTCAACCAGGGCCTGTAGCCTGTCGGCATCTTTCAGCCCGTTGCCCAGCATCTGTGCGCGCTGGGACTCATTCAGGCTGCGTTTCGTCAAGGTTTCGATGACAAGGCGCAGGGAGGCAATGGGCGACTTAAGCTCATGGGTAATGCTCAGCAAAAAATTGCGGCGCTGCCTTGCCAGGCTTACTTCCCGGTTGGCGCTGCGGTTGATTACCCATAAACCAAATGCTAGGCAAATGGTAAAAAACAAGCCTTCAGCCACTACCATGCGCCGGCCGCTTTGCCGGGTCTTTTGAATTTTGGCATATTCTGCCGTTCCCTCCAGTTGTGTGAGGTTCAAGCCTTCGTTCCTGCCTGAAAATTTGCGCTCCAACAACTGTTTCTCAATGGCAAAAAGCCGCTCGTTTTGTTTCCATAAGTGGAAAGACCACCAGCCGAACGCCAGTATCATGTACCCGATGACAAAATGCGACAAACGGGTGATGGAGATTTTATTGGAAAACATGGTTACCTCCTCTTGAAAATCGCGCTCAAATTCCACCAAAAAAGCAGCCCGGCAAATGCCAGCCAAACGTACATCCAGACCTCTGCCGGGAAAATGCCCACTACTTCTTCATACATGGCCAGGTCGCTTTGAGGGCCTACGTTGAAATCCTGGATGATGTACAGCACTGCAGCCACACCCAGAAATATAAGCACGTCCTGGTCCCAATTCGTCTTTTTAGCTATGTAAAACAGTGAGAAGGCAAAAGCCAGCAAAATCGCCGTGCTTTCAAAGGATTCGAACCAGACGATGCCCGTCAGGGCCATGACGGCGCCCAGGGTCATCAAGGTAGCCTGCGTGAGCGCTTTGTGCCGGATTCCGATACGGAAAAGCAGGTTGCCAAAAATAGCGCTGCCCATGTAGCCGCCCATCAGTATCACGCCAGGGCTTCCGCCCCTCGACACCGTGTAGCCGCTGCCATCGGGATTTATCTGC
>CAYVPM010000773.1:0-2786 GCA_964453475.1 uncultured Saprospiraceae bacterium
ACCCCGGTATTGCCGACCTAAGCCGCGCCGTGGTGCAGATACGGAGCGCCAAACTGCCCGACCCGGCGAAGATCGGCAACTGCGGCTCTTTTTTCAAAAACCCGGAAACGGAGCGGACCGTCTTGGAGCGCATCCTGGCCGCATACCCACAGGTGCCGCATTACGACCTGCCCGATGGCCGCGTAAAAATCCCGGCCGGATGGCTGATAGAGCAATGCGGCTGGAAAGGGAAGCGGGTAGGCAATACAGGCAGCTACGAAAAACAGGCGCTGGTATTGGTCAATTATGGGGGGGCTACGGGCGAGGAAGTAAGAAAATTGGCTTATGATATTATAGCGTCGGTGGAGCAGCGGTTTGGCATTCAATTAGAACCAGAAGTGAATATGGTATAAGCTTCCGAAATCATCATCGGTTTTCCCCATTTTATATTTGTCAAATTTTAAAAAGTCTGCAAATTTTGAATCAACGCAAAATTTTGTTTTGTAAATGTTCACCATATTTTAAATTCTGACGATTTTAACGAAGACAATCGACCTAAATCCACAAAACAAAAGCTGCGAAACTTTATAAAAAAACCTACCATTTTGGCACTTTTTTGTTTTTCCGTAACTATATTTTTATATTTAATCATTAATAGAAATATAATTTTACAACACAATAAAAATACGCGCTATCATTTTTATGATTCGACTATTTTAAAAAAATCGGAATCTTTTTAGGTATTTTATTTGGTTGTCAGAATAAAACGTATTTCATTTGCCCTACAGGAAAAGGAATGAATAATTATGGGCAAGACCATTACAATCCGCCGCGGGTACGATATCAAACTGAAAGGCGCTGCCGAAAAAACGGTCAGCAGCGTACCAGTTTCCGACGTGATCGCCGTCAAACCAACTGATTTTCCCAACATTGTACCCAAGCTGCTCTTGGAGCCAGGGGACGAGGTGCTGGCCGGCCAGGCTTTATTCTTCGACAAAAACCGGCCTGAGCTCCGCTTCACTTCCCCGGTAAGCGGCGAAGTAGCCGAAATCGTGCGTGGCGAAAAACGGCGCATCATGGAAGTGCGTATCCTGCCGGACAAAAGCGGCACCCGCTACGTGGAGTACCCAAAAGGGAACCCGGAGGGCTATTCGCGCGAGACCGTCATTGAACGCCTGCTGGACAGCGGTTGCTGGAACTACATACGACAGCGTCCCTACTCCCTAATCGCCAACCATGAAGATGTGCCAAAAAGTATTTTCGTGTCCTGTTTCGACACCGCGCCATTGGCCCCCGACCTGGGCTATATCGCCGAATCGGAGCGGGAGAACTTCCTGGCAGGGCTCGATGCCCTAAAAGTGTTGTCGCACGGCCACCTTCACCTGGGCTTGCGCGCGGGCTCGGCAGAAGAGCTTTCTGGCAGCGATTTCCCCAATATCCCGGTAGAAAACCTGCACCAATTCAAAGGGCCGCACCCGTCTGGCAACGTAGGCATACAGATACACCATATCAGCCCCATCCAAAAAGGAGAGGTGGTATGGTATGTCCACCCCCAAGACGTTATCATCATCGGACGATTGTTCCTGGAAGGCCGCTACCGCGCCGACCGCCTGGTGGCCCTGACGGGCAGCTGTGTGGAGAAACCACAGTACCTGCGCATGATATCCGGGCAAAACCTGAGCACGGTTTTTTCATGGGGCATAAACGCCGACAATTGCCGTGTCATCCAGGGGAATGTGCTGACGGGTAAAACCACCCATGAAAACGATTTCCTCTCCTTTTACGAAAATCAGATAACGGCCATCCCGGAAGGCAACAAGCCCGAGTTTTTAGGCTGGCTATTGCCCGGCTTCAACAAGCTTAGCCTTTCCCGCACCTATTTCTCCTGGTTATTCCCCAAGCGCAGCTATGAGCTCGACACCAATATGCACGGAGAGGAGCGGGCATTTGTCATGACAGGCCAGTACGACAAGGTGCTGCCGATGGATATCCTGCCTGTTGTGTTGTTAAAAGCAATCCTGGCCAACGACCTGGAGCGCATGGAAGCCCTGGGGATATACGAGATTTCAGAAGAAGATTTTGCACTCTGTGAATTTGTGTGCACCTCCAAGATTCCCGTACAAAAAATTGTGGCAAAAGGCCTGGAAATGGCGCGAGAAGAATCCTAGTGCCCATCAAACTTACTATAGTCAACGCAAAGTGGTTATGAATGACAAAATGCTACAATCATTTTAAAATCAAGCATTTATTTCACTCAAATCATTCAAAATCACTTTAATCACAGTAGAATCAAACACCGTACATACCGTGAAATTTATTCGCAACATTGTCGATTCAGTAAAACCGCATTTTGTGAAGGGCGGGAAGTTTGAAAAGCTCCACCCTGCTTTTGATGCGCTGGAGACGTTCCTGTTCACTCCTGAGCATACCAATAACAACGGGGTGCATGTGCGCGACGCGATGGACCTGAAACGCACCATGATGACCGTCATCATCGCCCTCATCCCGACGGTGCTTTTCGGGATGTGGAACGTGGGCCACCAGCACTACCTGGCCTTTGGCATGGAAGTCAGCGTTATGGACGCATTCCTGTTCGGGGCAATAAAGGTGTTGCCCATCATAGTTGTGTCTTACGCAGTGGGCCTTGGGGTGGAGTTTGTTTTTGCCATTGTGTACGGACACCCGATCAGCGAGGGCTACCTGGTGACAGGGCTGCTCATCCCGCTCACCTTGCCCGTTACGGTACCGTTATGGATGGTGGGCCTGGGCGCCATTTTTTGCACTTTGTTGGGCAAAGAAATATTCGG
>CAYVPM010000774.1:0-2776 GCA_964453475.1 uncultured Saprospiraceae bacterium
GATGGCGCGCGCCAACTCTATATGGCCTTTGCCATTTGCCACCTCCTGTTGCGGCATTGAGTTTATGGCCACCATGGGCTCTAACTATGACCTGGCGCGATTTGGAATGGAACGCCTTTCTTTCTCGCCCCGGCAAGCTGACCTGCTTATGGTGATGGGTACCATCGCCAAAAAAATGGGGCCGGTGCTCAAACAGGTGTACACCCAAATGGCAGAACCCAAATGGGTGATCGCCGTTGGCGCCTGTGCCAGTTCCGGGGGCATTTTCGATACGTATTCCGTGCTGCAGGGAATCGACAAAGTGATTCCGGTGGATGTGTACGTGCCTGGCTGCCCGCCGCGCCCGGAGCAGATTATCGACGGGGTGCTGAAAATCCAGGAACTGGTGCGCAACGAACCTACTCGCCGCCGCCATTCTCCCGAGTATCAGCACCTGCTGGACAAATATCAAATCGCATAAGGCTGAACCTTCAAAAGAATATGGCAATTTCTTACGATAATATCCTGACCAGATTGGGGGAAATAGCGCCAGGCGCTGTGCTTTCAACCAATATTGCCCTGGATGGGGTGCTCAATATCCATACAACGCGGGAGCAGGTGATCGGCTTGTTGCAACTGTTGCGCGACGATGAACAATTGGGCTTTAATTTCCTGACCTCGCTCTGCGCCATCCATTACCCAGAAAATGCCGGGCAGGAGTTGGGCGTCATTTACCACCTGCACAACTGGTATCAGAATGTGCGCCTGCGCGTCAAAATATTTTTCCCAAAAGAAGATCCGCATGTGCCAACCGCCACCGGGGTTTGGCCAACAGCCAACTGGATGGAACGCCAGGAATACGATTTTTTCGGCATCATATTCACCGGCCATCCCGACTTGCGCCGCATCCTCAATGTGGATGAAATGGAAGTTTTCCCGATGCGAAAGGAATACAAACTGGAAGACGGAACAAGGACAGATAAAGACGACCGGTTTTTCGGTAGAGACGGACATGTAGGGCAGCATTTTGACTAAATTTTGAAGAACACTTGACATGCAAGTTCAATCATACTTTTCCTCCCTCGACAACCTCGACGGGGAGCTCGCAACCCTCAATCTCGGCCCTACACACCCGGCCACGCACGGGGTTTTTCAAAACGTCCTGAAAATAGACGGCGAAAAGATCGTGAGTGCAGAGCCGACCATCGGCTATATCCACCGGGCTTTCGAAAAGCTTGCCGAGCATCGACCCTACAACCAGATCACGCCGATCACCGACCGGCTCAACTACTGCTCCTCACCCATCAACAATATGGGCTGGCACATGACCGTGGAAAAGCTCATCGGCTGCGAACTGCCCAAACGCGCGCAGTATATGCGGGTGATTATCATGGAATTGTCGCGCATCGCCGACCACCTGGTTTGCGATACCGTAATCGGGGTTGACACGGGCGCGCTCACGGGCTTTACCTATATGTTCCAGGAGCGCGAACGGATTTACGACATGTTCGAAGAGGTGTGCGGCTCGCGTTTGACCACCAATATCGGCCGCATCGGGGGCATGGAGCGCGATTTTACCCCGGCCTTTCACGCCAAATTGAAAGATTTCCTTAAGGGCTTTCCGGCGCGTTTTGAAGAGTTCAACAGCATGTTGGAGCGCAACCGCATATTCATGGACCGCTGCATCGGCGTAGGACCCATTTCGGCTGAACGTGCCATAGCCTATGGTTTCACAGGCCCTAATTTGCGCGCTGCAGGCGTCGATTACGACGTGCGGGTGATGAACCCATACAGCAGTTATGAAGATTTTGAATTTGACATTCCATTGGGCACGGCTGGCGATACCTATGACCGTTTTGTGGTGCGTCAGGAAGAAATACGCCAGAGCCTGCGCATCATACACCAGGCATACAACAACCTGCCGGAAGGTGAATACCATGCAGACGTACCTGCTTTTTACCTGCCGGAAAAGCCGGATGTCTATACCAAAATGGAAGCCTTGATTTACCATTTCAAAGTGGTGATGCAGGAAACCCCCATCCCTGTCGGCGAAGTGTACCACGCGGTGGAAGGTGGCAACGGGGAGCTCGGCTTTTACCTCATCAGCGACGGCGGCAGGCAGCCTTACCGGCTCCATTTCCGTCGCCCTTGCTTCATCTATTACCAGGCATACCCTGAAATGATCAAAGGCTCCATGCTCTCGGATGCGATCCTGACCATGAGCTCGATGAACGTCATCGCTGGAGAATTGGACGCTTGACGAATGCGGAGTGCGGAATGCGGAGTGCGGAATAACACATTCACTCATTTCATTTTTGCATTTGTACGAAGCTGAAGTGGTATCAACCGAATATTGAACAACGAACAACGAAACAACGAATAACGAAACAATGCAAGTACCTGCACAAAACGGCACACCGTTCAAATATTCTGAAGCAGCCCGCAAAGAAGTGTTGGAGATTGTGAAGAAATACCCGGAAGGCTGCGGTAAAAGCGCCATCCTGCGGGCTTTGCACATTGCCCAGGAAGAAAATCACGGCTGGCTCAGCGTGTCGGCAATGGACGAAGTGGCCGTCACCCTGAACATCACACCCATTGAAGTATATGAGGTAGCCTCGTTTTATTCGATGTTCAACCTCGCGCCAGTTGGCAAGTATGTGCTTGAGTTTTGCCAAACAGGGCCCTGTGCCATCGAAGGGGCAGAACGCATCATTGAATACACCAAATTGAAGCTGGGTATCGGTAAAAATCAAGTGACACCCGACGGTCTGTTCACCATCAAACAGGTGGAATGCCT
>CAYVPM010000775.1:0-2774 GCA_964453475.1 uncultured Saprospiraceae bacterium
AAAGGTAGAACCTGTATTGGAAAGCATCCCTGCTTCAGTCAGGTTACCCATACGAAGGTTAGGGTTGGTCGAGTTGCCTATGGTGTTGCCCGTTATGGTATGTGCGCCCAGGGTACCGGCCGTATTGATTCCAGTGATACCGCCGCTAATAGTTGCTGTTGTACCCATCGAATTGATGGCGCCCACCGTATTGTTTTGAATCACTACCGTATTGACAGAACTTGCAAAAATTCCTACCACAGCGCCACCTGAAGTGGTACAGGCTGTGTAGATTGAACTGTTGCCCGTGGTAGATCCAATGGTATTACCCGTGGTGGTGCCGATGTTCGCGTTGCCTGAAGTAACGTTGATACCGCAAAGGATACCATTGGTCGTCGTTGCGCCACTTGAAGTGAATAAAGCAAAGCCTGCAATGGTGTTGCCTTGAATTTCTGAAACCGTACCGCCTGCTGTAAAAGCTCCGGATATTGCGATAAAACGGGTAGCATTGGCTGTCCCTGATGTGACATAAGAGCCGGGGAACCCTGCAAGTGCCACACTGTTTCCAACCATATTATAGGTGCCCGTTCCATTCGCATCGGCAAATCCAATCGTATTGCCCGAAATGGTATATGCACTGCCTGAACCAACAAATATCCCCTGGTGGGTATTGGCAGTTGTGTACAACCGTGTGGCAGTTTGGTACAGCTTGTTGTTGGTAATGGTCCAATTCGAATTCGCTGTATTGGTCGCATTCAAGTGCACACCAATAGAAGTAGATGCCGCGTTGAAAAAGTCAAAAATCTTGTTGGCATTCAGGGTATTGTTGCTGTTGTCGATAGCAGCGCTGGTGCCCAGGGAAAAAACACCGTTGATTGGCAGGTTGCCACCCGCACCCGTGATTTCACAATTGTTGATGTTGTTGAAATCATTTCCCGTTGCAGTACCTGTGCTGAAAAACACAACACCATTTTGCAAGGTGGTGGCAGAGCCTTCCAGGCGGCAGTTGGTGATGGTATTGTTGCTGGCATCATTGATGAAGCGGATGGTGTTGGCTGCTCCGACTGATGTATTAGATATCGTCAGGGAGTTGCCGCCTGTGTTCAAACCATCTATGAGGACATTGTCAGCGCCATTCAAGTCAACCAACATACCTGCTATGGCGCCTGAAATGGTCCTGGCAGCGCCGCCATTTGGCGACATGGTTATGGAGGAATAGCTTGCAGCGCCCGTTCCGCTGGCATTCAGCACAGCAGAAAGGGTTTCAGTCGTATTGCCAACGATGTTTATGAAAACAGCGCCCGTATGCGTTCCCGCATTGATCGCATCGAAAGCATCATTTAAGGTCGGGTAAGAACCTGCGCCCGGGTTGACTGTAACGTTTTGGGCATTTAATCCTCCAGCAGTAAAGCTTAGAAAGGTGATTGCCAAAAGAACAGAAAAGCTTGACGGTCTAAAACCGAACGAGAATGTATTTTTTAAATTCATAACCTTTTATGAGAAAAGTGATTAAATTGCTTTTTAACCCGGGATTATTGATTTGTCAATTTTTGAATGAGCTCAATTTTTTTAGCTTGCATGTCATCCATGACCATTGCCCGGAATTTAGGATCGGATACCGTTTCCGTTGCCATTTGGACAAATGCTTTATCCATTACAGATGGCATGTCGTGGTTCACCTGCATTTCCGCCTCTGTGTAAATAAGCAAACTGCGATAGGCTTCAAGCATGGCAGTGCTCCAATCCGTCACGTTGGGGCCAGCGAGTTCGTTGTTCGTAACAAGCAATTCTTGCTGTAAAATCTGTTGAATTGCGCTGGAACTTTTCCACTCAAGCCCGCCTTGCGTAGCAATACCGCCTGCAATTGAGGTGGAAGATTGCGCTTGCAAGTCAGAAAAGCTTGTGGCCAGAACCAGGCACAGGAAGAAAAATGACCTGGAGAGCCATGAAACAGGACTTTCAGAAGCAAGGGAATTAGCGTAAAATTTGCTCATTTTCATGAATTTAAATTAAAATCAGGCGATAAATGATTTTGACATTTTTCTAAACAGTAAAAAGCAAGCGAAACCATCCTGCTGGTTCGAATGCTTACGTTTGGCCGAGAAGAAGTCAAAAATTATTTAGAGGAGAGCAAACCAAAAACCCTGGAACCGGGTGGAGGAGATGTTCACCTTTCATGAGTACTATGGATTAAAACCTAGCAAAACTAGTATGTTTTTTTATCAACATGGCTTTTGGTGTTTTTTTTTTGCCAAATTTGAGAGAAAAATATTGGGAAGCAATCATTCCAAACATGGCCGTAAATTTTCCTACCCATTTCGTCATAACCCATCAAGGTTGCCGATGCAGCCTCTTGGAGGTTGAAACCGACAGATGTCTTGTTCAGGAACGGATTTGGTTGGTTTTGGTACAGTTCGAAGCCGATACCGGCAATTGTTTTGCCGTCGAAGCGAAGCGCCCAAGCCTATTCTTTGGCCATCAACATCATTTTATGACTCAAGCGGCCCTCCTTCGTGATGAGTTCATATGACAATAGCCCAGGCGCCAATTCAGCAGGTTTAAACTGCAATTCATGGTATCCTGCGGGATAGTCTGCTATTTTACTGTAAACAACCCGTCCGCCAGCATCTGTAATCCGCAATTCAGCTTTGGCGCTCTTAGGCAGCACAAACCCGACAGTTGTTTCCGAAGCGAATGGGTTGGGGCGGTTTTGGTACAATTGCATCGGAACGGCCACAGGCTCGTTTGTGCCGGTGACGACACCCTCATACACAAGCGAGACCGGCCCAGAGGTG
>CAYVPM010000776.1:0-2766 GCA_964453475.1 uncultured Saprospiraceae bacterium
ATGTTGAAGTCGCCGACAAAGAGGTCGGGCATAAACTGCGGGCAGTTGGTGCATTCGCAGGCTTGGGCATTTAATGCTGCCGAAAAGAAAAAATTAGCGGCAATAAGCAGAATGTAGTAACGAATTCGCATCGGAAAGGGTTGGATAAACAAAGGATTCCAAGGCTTTTGGGGCTCAATTTTACCGGAGCGGCATTCGAATGATTATTGGAAAAAACAATTCAACTATTCAACCACCGTGACACTGCCCTCAAAATGTTCAGTACTCCCATCCAGCAATTCCACATCAACTACCCATAAATAGACGCCGGTTTGGGCTTTTTGGCCATCCCATTTGCCGTTCCAGCCAATGATTGGGTCGTTTGCCGGAAAGTTGGTTCGCTCAAAAACAGGCGCGCCGATACGGCTATATATTTTCAAAGAAAGCACCTGGTTAACGCCTTCACCCGCATATACGGTAAAATACGCATCTTGGGCGCTGCCGAGCTTTATGACGTTCGGGATGTAAATGTTGGTGTGATCAACGGTAACACTCAGGTTGCTTCGGGCAATACAGCCGTTCGCATCAATTATTTCAAGGGCTAAATTGGTGTTTTCCGAAATGCTTATTTGCTGCTTCAGGCTGGCTTGTACCGAAAAAAGATGTGGTGGACGCCACTGGATAGCTTTCAGGGTGGTGGTATCGGGTGAAACTAAACCTTCCAGGAAAAGTGGTTTTCCAGCCACGATGTTGGTGTCGCTGGCCACCAGCCTTAGCGACAATTCACTGGGTTCTGTTACCTTTATGGCAAAGGTTTTGACACAACCGGAGGCATCGCGGACGGATAGGGTATAGTTGCCGGCCCAAAGATGGTCAAACTCCGGATTCGTACTAAAAGAGTGACCATCAATAGAATAGAAATATGGAGCAGCGCCTCCAAACACTTTGTTGATCAGGATCCTGCCATTGCGGAGTCCGTAGCATTGCACCGGATCAGTTTTATATTTCAAGCTGTCGATACAAGCGAAGCCGCTGGTATATCCGAGCAAAAGAAAAAGACATATCCGGTAGGGTCTAACCAATAGGCGCATGGGCAAGGCAGTATTAGGATCAGGTTAGAAGAATAAATAATTCACTGGTTCGCTGCCTGCAAGGTCGGTATTTTTTGCAATCCATCGAATCATTTGGCAGAATTGAAGCAAACTTATATGCAACTTACAAACACTTTGCCAATACTTGGGCTACGAGTTATATGCTGGATTTTTTTGCTTTTAAATATTGCTTGCGCAAAAAGGCCGCAAACTGCCAACGATATTGTACCTATTTTTCCAGGCAACTTCGATTTCGGCGTAAATATGGGTTATTACCCTCCGCATTTCAGCGATAAGGCGTTGGCCGAACTGGCCTGTACCAGGGTAGGAGCGAACAGTATCCGCCCCGGGCTGTTCGAACACTTTCTAGACCAATGGGGATATGAAAGCCGCCTGGCGCATTTCAGGTATTATGACAGCATCGGGCTGCGCAACACAGTGGTTATCAGTGGATTTCCTGCTGAACGAAACCGCGATACAACTTTTTTTTGCCAAACAGCCCAAAGCGCGATGTTTCGGGACATGTACCTGGATATTTGGGACAACGGCGAAAACGGCACCCCTGTAAATGACAAAAACCCTTATGCGTTGTACGTTTGGAAAGCGGCAAAAACCTACAAGGGCCTCATAAAAATCTGGGAAGTCTGGAACGAACCAGACCTGGACAGCGGGAACGGATATTTAAAACCAGGGCAACCCGGCAATTGGTGGGAAAATGCCCCACAGCCTTGTGAGACGGCATTGAAAGCCCCGGTGTTCTCCTATATCCGGGCGCTGCGCATCACGTATGAGGTCGTAAAATCGGTCGACCCATCAGCTTATGTCGCCGTTGGCGGCCTTGGTTGGCCCAGTTATCTGGATGCCATTTGCCGGTACAGCGACAACCCCCTGAATGGTGCGGTTGATCAATCACAATTCCCCCAAAAAGGCGGGGCTTATTTTGACTGCATGAGCTTCCACACCTACCCGCACCTGAACAATTCCCTCCGAAGCTGGAGCGATAGTATACAAGGATTTCAGTATTACAGGCATTCAGACGCTGCCATGGAAGGTGTTTGGGCGCACAAAAACGCCTTCAGGAATGTTCTGGAGCATCGCGGTTACGATGGCGCCCGGTTCCCCCGAAAGATTTGGATTTGTAGCGAGTTCAACATTCCCCGCAAGCAATTTGGCGATTTCATCGGTACTGACGAAGCGCAAATCAACTTTTTGATCAAAGCTTTGGCCACTGCCCAAAAGGAAGGTATGTCTCAAATGCACCTTTATTCCCTGTCTGATGAAAAGCCCGAGGACAAAGCCGACGGTGAGTTCTGCTTCATGGGTTTGTTCAAAAACCTGGATAACCAGGTAGTAGCCACGCCCAACGCCCTTGCCTACGCCTTTGAAACGAGCAGCTTGATGCTAAAGGATGCGCGCTACGATCCCGTACGCACCATGGCTATGTTGGCAAAAGACCCCGTTCGGGCCATCGCATTTAAGCAAAAAGACGGGCGCTACACTTATGTCCTTTGGGCAAAAACCGTACTTGACCGCGATGAAAGCGCCCAAGCCAGCTACACCTTCCCGAAATCTTTTGGCCTCCATAAAATTTTAGTAAAAGCCTGGGACTATAGTTTGACAAATGAAACCCGAAATATGGATGCTGGACATATAGCCCTCAGCGGAACGCCAATTTTTGTGGTGGACTGTAGACGGT
>CAYVPM010000777.1:0-2766 GCA_964453475.1 uncultured Saprospiraceae bacterium
CGGCTTCAAACAATTTTGTCTGCAGGGGAGAATAAAATTTCGATTTTGTTCTCCCGTTTAATGACGTATGGCATGCCGTACATGCCTTTGTTGGCAAATGCGGTATAGGCGCCGGTCATTTGCATGACGGAAAGGTCGGCGGCTCCAAGGCAAATGGCGGGAGAACCGGGTGGTATGAAGTATTTGCCATTGGCTTGCCGGGCGGAGTCAATACCCATGTTATTGCACTGTCCGCGTACTGGTTCTGTGTCGCCGAGCTGTTTCATCAGGAAAGCGCTGACGGAGTTGACGGAGTTTTTAAGCGCTTCTTTCAGGTTCAATCGTGCGCCTGAATAGCTTCCGGTGGAGTTTTTGGGCGTCCAATCAGCAACGTTTTGAAAATTCATGTACCGCCCGGGGATGGTGACCGGTTGGTCGTACACCTCGAAGCAAGGGCTGATATGTTGCTGGGCGATGGCGGTGGCGTACACAAAAGGCTTGAAAGTGGAGCCCACCTGCCGCTGTGACTGGATGTGGTCGAATTGAAAATACTTGAAATTGATGCCGCCAACCCAGGCCTTAACCTCACTGCTGGTGGGATCAACCGCCAGCATGCCCGTTTGCAGGAACATGCGATGGTAGCGCAGGCTGTCAAGGGGCGACATCAGGGTATCTGTCTCAAAATTTGGCTTGTTCCAGGTAAAAACCTTCATTTTTACCTTGGTGTTGAAGCGTTTGGTCACGTCTGCGCGCAATGCCCGGTATTGGGTTTTGATTTCTGCCCATTCTTTGCTGTCCATAATTTTCCGGTAGGCCACGGCTTGTTCCAGGCTTACTTCCTGGCGGATGCTGCCTTTCTTTTTTTCTTCCCGCAACATGCGTTCGATGTCAATATCGCGCATTTCAAAGTTGTGCCGGTTTTGCACCCGTTCACAAATTGGATCCATGTATTTTGGCCATAGGCTTTCGAAACGGTCGCCTTCGCGCATCAGTTTCCACAACGATTCCAGACGGTTTTCGATTTCTTCATCCGAGGCGTTTCCCGTTTTGAAGCGCCATGGATCTCGATTTTTCCAAACCTGAAAGAAACGCGCCTGTATTTTGCGCATGTGTTCAGCCATAGCGGCTTCTGCGTGTTTTTGGAACACAGGGTCGATGGTAGTATAAACCTTCAAGCCATCGCGGTAGAGGTTGTATTTGGAGCCATCGGGTTTGCGGGCTTCGGGTTGTTCCAGTATATCGGATACTGTTCTTTCGAGGTTGTCGCACAAATAAGGCGCTGTGTCGTCGGAAAATGTTACCGGCCTGAAATTCAATCCGAGCGGCAACACTTTCAAACTGTCGTATTGCTGTTCGGTGATTTTTTCTGTGCGCCGCATTTGGGACAGCACGATCCAGCGGCGGCGCACCACGCGTTCCGGGTGCCGGTTTGGATTGAAGTAGGAGGGGTTTTGCAACATGCCGATCAGCATGGCAGCTTCCTGTATTTTTAGTTTCGATTGGTCTTTCCCAAAATACACCTCTGAGGCCGCGTGAATGCCGTAAGCATTGTTGATAAAGTTGAATTGGTTGAGGTACATGGAGATAATTTCCTCTTTGGTATAGGAGCGCTCCAGTTTTACAGCCGTTATCCATTCGCGCAATTTCATGTACATCAGCTTCAGGGTACGCTGTATTTTATTCAAACCTTCAAAATCGCGGTCGGAGTACAGCATTTTGGCCAATTGCTGGGTAATGGTACTGCCGCCGCCGGAACTTTGGTCGGCCATCAGCACGGTGCGTATCACCACCCTGGCAACTGCCCGGGCATCAATGCCGCAGTGCTGGCGGAACCGCTCGTCTTCAGTGGCGATGAGCGCGGTGACCAGGTGCGGGTTGAGGTCTTCATAAGCCACCGGCACACGGTTTTCAATAAAAAAGCGTCCGAGTACTTCATTGTTGTTGGCGACGACTTCGCTGGCAACGGCAGAGGCGGGGTCTTCCAACTCACGGAATGAAGGGATTGCTGAAAAATTTATTGACAGAAAAACCACAAATATGGCCAATATGCCGCCGACAAGCAGGCGCCATGTCCAGCGGACGATTTTGCGATAGAGCGGCATACGCTTTTCTTGCAGGGCGGCCTTGAGTGAAATCAGGTGTTGCGGTTCCATAGTTTGCTTTTTTTGTTGGTTATTGGCGTGACAAAAGTATAAAGGCTAAGCCGAAAAAAATATTTTGTGTCAAAAACAACGCTGCAAAGAGCGACAATTTCCATTTTACCTGCTTTATGATCCTATCAAGCGTACTGATTTTATTAGCATTCGTCTATTTGGGCATCATGTTGCGGTATCTGCATGGCTGGCGGGCCGTGCCCGAGTGGCTGTTGCCCAGCGGTTTTGACCCTAAAAGCAAGGTCACGGTCATCATTGCTGCGCGTAATGAAGCAGAAAATATTCTGGATTGCCTGAACGCCATCCTGAACGGCACGTACCCCCCTAAATTGTTGCAAATAATTGTAGTGGATGACTTTTCGGATGATGCGACAACGCAGTTGGTGACGGGGTTTATTTCAAAAGAAGGCTCCGGTTCCCCCGATATTTTGCTGATAAAACTGGAGGAGGTGCTCCCGCATGAACACCGCTTTCTTGCCAACAAAAAAAAAGCGATTGAGTTGGCAGTTGCTTATGCCAGCGGTTCCATCATTGTTTGCACAGATGCTGATTGTGTGGTACCGCAGGATTGGCTGAAGCTGCTGGTGTCCCGGTTTGAGGGGGCGCCCAAGCTGGCCATCCTGGCGGCTCCGGT
>CAYVPM010000778.1:0-2765 GCA_964453475.1 uncultured Saprospiraceae bacterium
GTGTCGTCGTGTCGTTGTGAGAAACAAAAAGAAAAGATCGCACCGCGTGTCGTCGTGTCGTCGTGTCGTTGTGAGAAACAAAAAGAAAAGATCGCACCTCGTACCGTCGTGTCGTCGTGTCGTTGTGAGAAACAAAAAGACAAGGTCACACCGCGTGTCGTCGTGTTGTTGTGAGAAACTTTTTAAACCCGCTTCCCCAACTCCAAACGCCAAACCATGCCCAAATACCCCAGGAAAAACAGTATCCGCAAGCCCCAGGTGGCGGCCACGGGCAGTATCGGCTCCAGTTGGGTGCTGACGACCCACAAACCCAAGGCGGAGAAAGTGTACCAGGCCATGCGCCCCAGTTGATATGGCACGGGATAATGCTTGCGCCCTGTAAGCCAGGTAAGCCAGGACATGACCAGGTAACAGATAAGCGTCACCCACGCCGCCCCTACATAGCCAAAAACCGGTATCCAAAGAATATTCAGCACAATGGTGATCAAAGCGCCGGCCAGGGAAATCCAGGCGCCCAGCCCGGTGCGGTCCTTCAAACGAAACCAGACCGAAAAGTTGTAATAAACACCCAGCAAAAGGTTGGCGCACAGCAGGATCGGCACCACCCCTACCCCACTGTGAAAATCTTTACCCAGGAAATGTTTCACCAGGTCTAAAAACAGCAGGATGCCCAACATGCCGATGGCTGCGGTGATGGTGAACCACTTGGTTACTTCCGCTTGGGTTTGCATGGCGTTTTCGTCGTTGGCATGGCGGAAAAAGAAAGGCTCGGCGGCGTAGCGGTAAGCCTGGGTGAACAAGGTGATGAGCATGGCCAATTTGTAGTTCGCGCCAAAAATGCCCAGTTCCGTCATGTTCTCGTCGGGTGTCCCCGTCAGCAAATATTTCATCATGGTGCGGCTAAGCATTTCATTCACCATGCCCGCAAAGCCGACGATGATCAGGGGCGCAGCATACAGCATCATTTTGGTCCATAAAGCCTTGTCAAAAGGAAAACGAATGGCGCGAAACTCCGGCAGCAAGAGCAGCAGGGTAAGCAGACTGGCCAACACATTCGACAGGAATATGTATCCAACACCCAATCCCGGCGACCACACATAATGCACCCAATGCATGCCTTTGCTGGCAGCCCAGGGGCAGAAAACAAGCCAAAACAGGTTGAGGGAAATGTTGGCGCCGATGTTCAGCAACTTGATGCTGACAAAGCGGATGGGCCGTTGCTCCAGGCGCAGGCGCGCGAAAGGCAGCTCCGAGAGCGCGTCAAAGGCAAGCATCAAGGCAAACCAGCGGATATACTCCGGATGGGCGCCGTACTTGGCCGCAGCAGCAATAGGTTGCGCAAACAAAAAAAGCAAGCCTGTAATGATGGCTGTGCTTATCAACAATGAAATAAGGGCTGTGGAATATGTTTTTTCGCGATCTGCTTTCGGCGTTCCAAAACGGAAGAATGCCGACTCCATGCGATAGGAGTATATAATGATCAGGAAAGCAGAAATGGCGTATAAATCGGTGACGATGCCGTATTCGCCGGGGTCGAGCGTCCGCGTGTACAGCGGCACCAGCATCACGTTTAAAAAGCGGCCGAGTATGCTGCTGAGGCCATAAAGCGCCGTTTCACCAGCGAGCTTTTTTATCAGGGACATTTGTGTATTTTAACCCCTGCCCCTCACCGTTTAGCAAACAATGAACGGAGCACTGAAACTTGGTGCAATTTTTATTTTTTGATTCCCACGTACTGATCACATGATCGAAACCTGAAACCTTGAAACCTGAAACCCCATTACCCCATTTCCTGCACTACCTCTTGCACCTCAGGTATCATCCGCTTCAACATGCCTTCAATACCGGCCTTGAGAGTGACGGACGAGGAGGGGCAGCCGCTGCAGGAGCCTTGCATGGTGACATATACTTTTCCAGCCTCAAAGGCTTTGAACTCGATGTTGCCGCCATCCATTTCAACGGCTGGTTTCACATAAGTATCGATGAGTTCTTTCACTTTTTTTGCGATTTCGCCGCCTTCTCCGCTGAACTGGGCCGCGTTGTTCTCCGCTACCTGCTTCTCCATAAATTCGGCGAAGCCATCCAACACTACCACACCTTCTTTTTCCACGTAGTCTTTGATGAACTCTTTGATCTTGAGCATGATATCTTCCCACTCATAGTTCATCTCCTTCATCACGGTGACGTAATTGTTGTTGAAATACACGCTCTTGATGTAGGGCAACTCCATCAGGCTGTTGGCCATTGGGCTCCACTGCGCGGCCATTTCCTTTTCTTTGAAATCGGCGATGCCGCGGTACAACATGCGGTTGGTGACGTATTTGAGCGCATCCGGATTGGGGGTTTGCTCGGTGTACAACATCACGGGACTTTTTGCAGCTACAGCTTCCATAATTGAAATTTGTCTTAAATATTCAGTTGCAAAAGTAACAGAAAAGACGGAGAATGGTTTAGTGCTTTTCGGGTATTATAGTCAATGCAGCGTGGTTGTGACTGTTGGAATGTTTAAATCATTTTAAAATCAGGCATTTGTTTCACTCAAATCATTGCAATCACTTTAATCTCAGTGTGCTTCAACAATGCAGACTGGCGTGTTCACCTGAATGCTTTTTACGAAAACGGGCATTTCTTCCTTTTTCATATCAAACAGTACAATATTGCCAGAATCCTGATTGGCCACCAGCATCCAGCGCCCGTCATGGCTCAGGTGGAAATTGCGCGGTGTTTTGCCTTCCACACCAACATGACCTTTGTTTTTCAGGGTC
>CAYVPM010000779.1:0-2764 GCA_964453475.1 uncultured Saprospiraceae bacterium
CTCAACACCCCCGACAACCAGATGAAAGAAGCCAGGCCAAGCACGGCGGGCGAGGCAAAAAAAGCTGCCGCGGCCCCGGCTAAAGCAGTCGCCAAGCCGGCAGCCACTGTGGCCAGTTCAACGGAAATAGCGGCTTTGCTGTCGAAATACACCTGCGCTGCTTGCCACAAAACCAACGAGCGCTCTGTGGGCCCCGCCTTCAAAGAGATAGCGAAACGCAAGTACTCCATACCGCAAATGGTCAGCCTGGTGTACGCGCCAAAGCCGGAGCATTGGCCTGATTACACGCCCATGGCGCCCATGTTGCATGTACCCAAAAAGGATGTGGAGAAAATTGCTGCCTGGATAAATGCATTGAGATAAGGGTGCAAAAAAGCCCATCCCGCGCGCACGCGAGACAGGCTCCGAGTGAATAAATCACCATCCTTAACTTAACGGGCAACGAAGTTGCTTAAAAAAACCTGGTACTCGCCCGCTTTGGTGTCATGCCTGAAGCCGTATTGGGTCGGATAGTACTTGCCAGGCTGGTCGTATTTGGCTGGCAGCTTCAGGTCGGTCAGCATCTCGTGGTTGTCTACCATGAATTGCTTGGTGATCATAGGCTCCAGGAAGGTGACCTTGTTGTCGAAAGATCCCCAAATGAACGTCTGGGTGAAGCTGGTGCCATTGAATTCCGGCGAAGTTGGGTCTATCCAGTGAACACCCATTGTCGGGACTAACCCTGTTTCAAAGTAAGCCGGCGGGAAATAATCGGCGCTCGGCAGGCGTGCAGCCTGTACCGTGTCGAATGGAGTGATTCCCTGGCGCTCCGCTTGCGTTGAAGTGTAGAAATGAAAGTCGAAATGGGGCACGTCGTAGATCATCGCGGGTTCATGGCCGTGGGCCGCAAAACCCATGAATTGATGCTTGAACGGGGTCTTGCCTGCTTCTTCAGGGTAATCCAGGCTCGCTTCAGCATCACCCGACATGTTGTTGAAATTGTCGAATGCTGCCTCATCCATCGCTATACCGATTTCTATGGGGTTACCGTCGTCGTCGTTTACAATGTAGGTATGGGCTTTACCAGAACCGAAGGCGCTTTCCTGCCCGGTGAACGTGCCGGCCCAGGGGTCTTTTTTGTCGCAGGCACTGAAGGCGACAACAATGGTCAAAAGAAAAAGTGTGCTTTTCAAAATGGTTTGAATTTTCATAATAGTAAATTTGATGGTGAAAAATGGTTGAAAATTAGTCCAGGCAATAATGCCCAATTGAAACCCGGCCTTGAATACAAAAGACTAAGTTGACGGGACAAAATTCCGGGATTCCCATAAGGCAGGAAATCCCCTGAAACTGGGATTTTTTATCGCCAAGGAAACTGGTTTGGTTGTCAGCCTAAAACGGCTTGGGCGCCATTTCAAATTTTTTGTACTTGCCCAATAGAGTGCCAATCCGGTAGACAATAGGCATGATGATGTTCTTCACAAAGCCTGGAATTTCGGGCGCATCGAATTCTCGTTTGTAGCGCAAGCTCAAGTAGCTCCCGTCAAATATTTCCGGTTGATTTTTTTCACCCCGGTTCAGGGCATCATAAAGGGTCGTAAGGAAAAAAACCACGTTTTCAGCAGGGTTGATCCAGCCTTTTATGTGAAGCTCCTCCTCGCCTGCGTTCCAAAATCGGTGCGGTACGCCGCGTTTGAATGTAACGCTGTCGCCTGGGCCGCCGTAGCAGGGTTCTTGCCCTAAAATTTGGTAGCCGATTTTCCCTTTTAGAACGGTGACGCCTTCATCCTGGCGCAAGTGGGTGTGGAAACCAGGGCCAGCCATAGGGGCGCAAAAGCCTTCCAGGATCAGGCGATCGCCTTCCATGCCGAGGAAATTAATTTTTTCGCCGTATTTGGTTTCTATGCTGAATGGATATTGGTATTGCATGATGGATTTGTTTGTTGTTGCGTTTTAAAGAAATTGGAGTCAGATATCGTCGAAGCGACGAACGGAAACGGGTTTGGTGTAGTGCTTTCCGCGTAGCAATGCTTTAATGCCTGCAAGCGCCACGAGCGTTCCGATAGACAAAAGGAAGATTTCAAAGGTGTTCATGATTTGTTTTTTATTGGGTTTCTGCCATTTCAAGTTTTGGCAGCGACATCAGGTACGTGTAAATTGCCTGCAACTGGTCGTCGTCGTAGTTGCCAAAAGATTTCCAGGGCATAAATTTTTCGTCCATCGCTTTTCCAAATGGAGTTACGCCGGTACGCATGGCTGAAATAAAGCCTTTCGCTTTCCAACCTGGCAAACTGCCGCCCGGTGTCAGGTTGGGCCCTGGAGGGCCTTCCGGGTCGGGATTTGGGCCGCCGTTCAATTGTTCATTGTGACAGGTTTTGCAACCGCTGATCTTCACCAGATAATTGCCGTATTCCACCGATACCGCTCGCTCGGGTGCGGTATGTGAGGGCGATTTATGGTCAATTGTTTCGGCGTGCAGGGCATCGCCGAAGGCGCCAGACTGGAAAAGTATGTTGCACAAAAAGGTTGTATTGGGTAAAGGCATCGGCTGCCCGGCGGCAGGAACTGTTTTCAGGTAAGCAATTATCTGTGCCGTTTGCTCGTCGGGCATAAACTTGAAATCCTTGGAAGGCATGATGAGCAGCGGGCGCTGATCACCGGCAACCCCATGCCGGATGGCGCGATCCCAATCCAGATCGCTGTATGATTTGCCTACCCCGGCAGGCGTGAGGTTGGGCGCACAGACGGTACCCATGGCAGGGTCCTCAAGCAACATGGTTCCCGC
>CAYVPM010000780.1:0-2763 GCA_964453475.1 uncultured Saprospiraceae bacterium
CAGGAATTTTTTGCAATTTTTTGTAGTATTAGTGTCGGTGATTTATATGTTGTGTTATGCATGGTTGTAAGTTTTATGGTGAAACAAAAATGAATCAGGGCCGACCGGGAGCGGCAGCCCAACTTTTCACAAGATTCCAATACCCTGACACAGTAACAATAAGCGCGTAAATAGAAGGATGGATTAAAAACAGGCCTGTGATTCGCGGCGTATCTCAGATAAAAGGCCTTCGCCAGCAAAATCAATGCAAATTACATGCTTTTTGGTTTTTACCAAATTATTTAACATTTTTACGCCAACTAGTGCCACTTGCTGTTCGTGCCACGAGTAATCATCAAAAACTCGCCTACCCAAACCACCAATACAACAACATCAGGAACAACACCAACACCAACAGTGGTAAGTACACTTTGAGCTTGCTGCTTTTATGCTTTACTGCCTCAGTTCCGGCTGCCCCGGCTACTACCGGTGTTCGCTGCCGGTCGATAATCGTCACGTAAATAAAGCAAAAAAAGTTAATTCCCAGGGTGAGCATCAGGAAAATGTACGCCAGGTTCATGGAATCGGTGGCCGGTGAAATCTGCACCAGGTTGATGGAATACGCCACGGTGGCCAGGAATGAGGTGATGATGAGCTCTCCCACTTCTTCAAAGCTCGCTTTGTGGAAAAACAACATAAAAATGGGCAGCGCGCTGAACATCAAAAACGGCATGATGATGAGGATGATGGCGCCCCAGGGCTGGCGGCTCACGCCCAGGTGCACGTTAAGGCTTTTGTAGTTTTCCAGGTATTTAGCTTTGTCGTTGGGGTCGTAAGTTACTTTGTCGATTGAGCCCAGGGCGTTGGAGAGTTGGTTGTCCAAGGTAACGTAGTATTCGTTTGTATCCCAGTCGTTAAAC
This sequence comes from uncultured Saprospiraceae bacterium, assembly GCA_964453475.1. GTDB lineage: Bacteria > Bacteroidota > Bacteroidia > Chitinophagales > Saprospiraceae > M3007. Next base: position 900 of record CAYVPM010000780.1, read on the forward strand.
TCAAAATCCTTGATCTTGTCGTTGATCTGCAGGCGGCTGTGGTCGAAACTGATTCTGATCTTGTTGCTGGAGCTCAGCGCCGTGATGGGTATTTTTAGTTCGTGGCGGTCGAAAGGGAACTTGAATGATTTGAAATTGCCCAGGAATTTTCCACTGATCCGGTAAATGCGCACGACATAATTGCCTTCGCGCTCCTCAGCAATCAGGTAGCGGTTGGCTTCTTCCGAACTGATGTTGCTGAAATCGATATAGCCTTCTTTGCTGATGTGTTGCTCGTCGGCGATTACCCAATACAAGAGATTGCAATCGAAGGTGTTGTGTCGCACGTCGATGTCGTTGATGTCGATCACGTCGATGCCTACGCGCAGGTTGGGGATGGGTTCGCCATAGGTATTGATTTGGGTGGGGCAACTGCGTGTTTTGCCTTCGTGAATCTGGTCAAAGTTCGGGTCTTTGCGCTGTATCAGCAGGCTGTCGAACTCGTACAGCTCGTCGTTTTTGGTGATTTTGTGGTCTTTCAGGCTTTTGAAAAAGGCTAACAATTGCGCCCGGTTGGTATGCTTGCTTTTCAGGCCGATTTCTAAAATATTCATGGCATCGTAGCAACGGCGCAGGTTGTTGTCGATTTGGCGGTGCCGTTTGGGGTCTTCGGTGTCAAAAGCTCTGGGGCACAACGTCTGAACCACTTTTTTATCCTGATACACTTCTTCCGGCAGCGCTTCCTCGCTGGCAGCATAGCTTATAAAAGTATGGCCTTTTTCCTTTGAAATGGCTTCGAGGTCATTGTCTTTGAAGCCTGAAGAAATGCCAACCAGGGTTTTGGGTGGGATGTCGGCTTTTTGCAAAAAGCGCATGATGGCATCGCCATAACCCGCGTGGGTATTGAACAGGATTACTTGTGGTTCCGGTTTCGACAGCATTTTCCGCAGGGAGCGTTCCATGGCCAGAATAGAATCCTGGGGCAGGTCCCTGTTTTGGATATAGCTGCGCTCCCAGAGGCAGACCGAATCGTATTTAATCTCATTTTTGCGCAGGCTTTCCACAAACAGTTTGTGCAACAGGTAGTCACATTCGGTGACAAAGCCAACCGACTTTTTCTCCAGCACTTTATCAATAAACTGCACGAAATAATTGGGCTGCGGGTCGTTTGGCTGCAGGAAAATGGCATTTTTGCCAAAATCGAGGCGGTTCTGGTCGGCACTTATGGAAATGACGGGGAGCTTGTCGCGGATGATGGGCGCTGCATTGCGGATATACTTGCCCCAGGTATTGTCGATCACCAATATGATGTTGGTATCGGCAGCAATGCTTTCATAAATCTGGGGTATGGTATCGGGCTTGTAGTCGCACTGGTAGGTTTTTAGTTGGAATTCAACGGGGTACTGTGGGGTAGTTTGTGCGTTCAACCGGTCCAGATAGGTTTGCAGCGCTACAATGTACAAGGAATCCGTATGGTTGTTTCCGGCGCTTTTCACCGGGTCCAGGTAATTGAAGCCGATATACGCCACGTATTGTACCGGGCGGGAATAGGGCGATTTTTTGCAGGAAAACTGGAAGGCAAAGGACAGCAGCAAGAAGGCAAATACAACTTTATGCATGGCAGGGTGGCGGGAGGATTTGGATTGTTTGTAGGCGAAATGTACGGAAATCAGCGCAAATACCGCACAAACAACTTCCCCTTGGACAGTTTCGCTGCCTGGAGCGCCTTTGTGTACCCCTGCGCTGCCTTCCGCGCCGCCGCATCTGAGCCCTGAACAGGACCCAGCCAAACGATATACCCCGCTGCCTTGTTGTTGGGGATGCAGGACTGTGCGGCATATTGGCATTGTATGCCCTGCCTTTTCAGGGTTGACACCCGCTGGAT
>CAYVPM010000781.1:0-2760 GCA_964453475.1 uncultured Saprospiraceae bacterium
ATTTCCGTCAAGGTCACCGCCTGCCGGGCCGTTGGAAAGACCTGGAGGTCCTTGTGGCCCGGTGTCGCCTTGTGGTCCTTGTGGTCCTTGCGGTCCTGTCGCGCCTTGCGGTCCTTGTGGTCCTGTCGCGCCTTGCGGTCCTGTCGCGCCCGTTAAGCCGATTGGCCCTTGCGGCCCTGTGGCGCCCGTCAACCCGATCGGTCCTTGCGGGCCAGTGTCGCCCTCAGGTCCAGCCGGCCCTTGGGGACCAACAGCGGTAGTAGGCATCCATGCGCTTCCGTTCCAAACAAGCGCCTGCCCAGGTTGAGCGCCCTGGCTGCTGACGCGCAAGGGGTTTCCTGCGGTGCCATTGCCTTGAAGGCTGCTGTTCACATTGACCACCTGGGTACCCCAATTGTCGCCCTGGCCACCAGTGCCGCCAGTGTCATTGGCTGGTATCCAATAGCCTGCGGCATCGCTCCATTTGAGGACTTGCCCATTGGTGGCGCCTTGTTGCGCGAGCCTAAAAGGGTCGGCAGGAGTGCCTGCTCCGGTGAAAACCGGAATGAGGGTAATTCCGGTGATTGAACCAACGTTTTCGGCGAAAAGGCGTAAGGCACGGCCAGCAGGTCGTTGTTCCCCAAAGTAATGGGGCCTTGGTTGTTTACATCAATGGCTACGCGCAGCGATTTGGGGGTAGCCCAATTGATGGTGGAGAAGTTGCCGGAAAGCGGGGCGCCGGAGCCAACGACCAGGTTGACCAGACCGAGTGCATTGGAGGTAGTGCTGTGTTTTTCCGAATACAATACCATGCTATTGGGGCCTCCTTCGAGATAAAAATATACATCAACGTTTTGGTTGGGCAGGATGACGCCGTTGTTGTTGCGCAGGGCTGCCTGATAGGCAAAGCCGCGATTTTGCGCCTGGGCCGCGAAAGCGTTCAGCAGCACTAATATTGCTATGGACAAGAGCTGTTTCATGGTATTTAGTTCAGATTTTTAATGAATGATTTAGAGATGGTTTGTCCGGCTCCAGTGGTGAACCGGATCATATACTGTCCAGCGGGCAGGGTGCTTACCGGAATAAAAATGGTTTGATCAGATTGGAATTCTGTACTCAAGGGTTGGAGCAACTGACCATTTGAGCTCCAAACTTCCAGCCGGATTTTTTCAAGCTGGTCTTTGGTTTTTATGTTGCAATAAATGCCTTCGCTTGAAGGGTTGGGGTAAAGGGTCACGGAGATGTCGGCATCCATCGGTTCATTGGTGGCTACCAAGGTGATAATCGGTTGTTGTGATCCTTGCGACCAAAGATTTTGCGGTGTTTGGAAGGTCCAGATGGCGATGTCGCCGACGCTGAACGACCATTTGTAAAAATCGTTTTCGTATTCCCCGGAGGCGATCAGTGGGGGCGGGTCGTTTTGCGCCAGCAATAGCCGGAGCGGGAGGCAAATCCCAATCAGTAGCATTGTTTTTTTCATGATACTATGGTTTGTGAATGGTGACAAGTTCGGTGAGCGGGCCTTCAGTGCCATCGGCATAAATCGGTTTCAGGGCATAGGCATATGTTCCAGGCTGCCTCGTTTTTGTGTCTTCAAATTGCGTGATGTTTTGATCAAGCATTTTGAGCATTTCCAGTCCACTGTTATTGTAGCTCCTGTATATGAGCACACGGGAATATGCGGGTGATACCGTTTCCCATTCCAAGCGGATGCGCTTTTGCTGTTCATCCCAGGAGCCGCGGAGTTTGGCTAAACCCTGCTTCTTAGGCGCTGGCGGAATTTTAACGGTTAGGAGAAAAGAAGGCAGCGAGCGCAAAGCGGCATCGTCAATGGACTGTATGGCATATTCCCAAACCTGGCCATGGCGCAGCATGGTATCTGTGTAAGTAACAGCGTCTTTTGGCAGCGTTGCTATCGTTTCCCAGGGTTTTTCAGGCGCTCTGCGCAGCAACAGCTGGGAGTGGAGGTCTTTGGAACTGGCTGGTCGCCAATGCAGGTACACACCACTGTTGTTGACTTTATAATCATCAAAGACGGCTGCATCAGGGGGGATAATGTCTGGTTTGGCGATATCCAGGATTTCGGAGAATGCGCTTTCCTTCAGGTGTTTATCAAATGCTTTAACCTTGTAATAGATGTGCTCGGTTAAGTTGTAGAGGTTTATTTTGTACTGAAAAATGGTATCTTCCACCAATGATGTGGCGAGCGGAATAAAAGTGTGGTCAGCCTGATTAGCAGCATAAACCTGATATCCTTTCAAATCAAAATCAGGACCCATATTCCAGCGCAATTGAACCATACCGTGGGTATCGATGCTGCCAATAAGCCCGGTGGGCTGAACTGGCGGGGCGAAGTCTTTCATCTCTGCCGATGTTTCAGGCGACCAACCGATGTTTCCGGCGGTATCGACCAGGCCTACGGCGTAATAATTGGAACCGTATTGCCATGCTTTGTCATCTGTAAATTCCGTGCTGGAAACGGGTAACAGTTGCTTGTTGAGCCATGTATAGGGCAGGGTAGGGTCGGCAGTTCTGGCGATGACGATGCCCATGAGCGGTTCACTTGCAAGCACGTTATGCCAGCGGAGTTTTATGACACCTTCGCTGGTGTTTTCAACCTGAATTTCGGATATGGAGACGGGCGGCACCCGGTCGATGCCATATCCTTTTGCTGCAGCAGATGGTGGTGTGTAGACTGCGAATGGGTTTATTCCTGAAACGCGGTAGAAATAGGGCTTGTAATTGATGCCAACCGAATCGATCCAGGTCAGGGAATCGCTC
>CAYVPM010000782.1:0-2751 GCA_964453475.1 uncultured Saprospiraceae bacterium
TCTCGATTCACTTACCCATCGACAGCGTTTTTCGTTGGCCCAGGGCCATGCCACCACTGAAAGCAAGGCGCGATTTTCTGATGTTGAGCAATATCGAGCCGCCCAACAGCATCTGGAATCCGTCGTTGTTGACCAGGAGGCCGGTAGCAATGCCGCAATTGGCGAAAAGGCCGCTGCGGACATAAGCGTGCGACATAAACCCGGCCGCATAGTTCATCTTCGGGTTTTTTGTATGAATCAAGTTGCCGACAGTATCCCTGAGTTCCAAGTAGGTGGTTGTGATTGCACCTGTTTGAGGGTCAACGGTTTCCATAACCCGCTTGTACTTGAAGGTATGGGGCTTGGCAACAAATTCAGGCACTGCAAGGCCAGTCAGGAATATGCCTGCACTGAAATCGATCTTAAAGCCACCGGGCACCCTGAAGTGGCGGGTTAGTAGAACATCAGGGTTTTTACTGGACGTATTATCTACCAGGTGCATGTCGAAATAATCATGGTCGGGCACCTGAATCTGGGTGAAATACTCCCGGTAATTCACGATTTGCTTTCCGATAAAAGAATAATACTGACTTGCGATCGAGAAGATCACATTGCCAAAGGTGTCTTTCTGTGTTGCTTTAAGCACCAATGCTTTAAGGCTTTCGGCAAGCATGGAAGCTTCTATCCGCATTGAGTCAAGGCTCAAGTCATTGACAAAAATCGGAATCCCGAAATACTCTGATATGCTAAACCGCAAACAACTCAAATCCCGATAGTAAGCGCCGTTTATTATGGAATTGACAGGGTAGCGGTTATTTAAAATGAATAGGGCTTGCTCTAAAGAAAACAGGCCTGTTTCAAGGCTGTTATCAAGTTGGAGTATTGCGGTTTTATTCTTTTCGCTGCCCTGCTTGCCTTGTTCCGTATTCCCGCCGCCCGCATTATTGGTTTTTTGCCCATTCTGAATGCTTTTCGCAAAATCTGCTTCATACTCCATGAAATAGTCGCCGCTCTCTACACGAAGGCGATAGTCGCCGCCGCGGGCTACTACTTTCAAAAACATCTCAGTATTCGCCAGTGGCCGAACCTGTTTTTTTACTTTCAGGTATTCACGGCCTCTGGCATTCTTGAATTTCAAATAGGTAAGCTTGCCTGTCCTTTGATCAAAATCGACCATGTACCGTGCAGTCACCGCATTGCCGCGCATAGAATCTTTATAATAACAATTCTTGGCATACTCATCGTTAAAATCGTTTTCAATTTGTGGGCAATCACTGCCCGACTGTTGGACACGCTTTCCTGTGTCGCCCTTTGACGGGGGAACCGTGACACACAGGAAAAGGCTGCTGTCTGTTTTGGCGACCTGGGCAGACAAGGCCAGGTTGAACAGCCCAAAGAACAAACAGAACAACAATGTCCGTTTGCTGTGCAGAATGTTGGCATTTTGATAATTGGAATTCATGGTAAGAATAGGTTTATGAATGATACGGCCGATGTTGCACACCCGTGGTAAATATTGGCCTACCCTGCTTTGCGCGATCAAATATATGGCTACTCTTTTTAATTTAAAATAAATTCTGTCGAAGCAGTGTGCCCCATAGAAAAATCGGATGACGCTGCAAATTGTACTCCAGAGCCTTCCTGTGAAGTATGATTGGTCCTGTTTATTGAAATGCGATCTCTAATACTTACTCGGGGCTCGCCTAAAAGGCCGAGCGTACAGAATAGTCAACAAAACATAATCCGATCAGAAATCAACTTCTGTCAGTCATAGCAGCGCTACGAAGTTAGGGCTTTTTAATATTTATTGGCGGGTCTTGTTGACCCGCTGGGCTGTTGTGTCAAAAGGCCTGGCTACGAAAAACGAACCGTTTTTAATTTCGTTCGAGCGCTTAGACCTTCCAGGTTTTGAAAACAACCTGGAAGGTCTTGGCCAAGAAAATCGAAGTAAAGTTTGGCGACATTTTCAATTCTGACCCTTTTGACACAACCCCGGCTTCAATAGTGCTTGGTTTGTTGCTGAATCAAATCTATGAACCCCTCCCATTATGTTGGCTTGTGTTACAACAAGAACCTGTACGTAAATTTCAACAAGAAAATATTGTGTGGCTGCTGCTCGAACACATTATCGAACAAGCTCTGCGCAAGGGGCCTGTCGAGGTCTGCGCCGGCATTGGGCGTGACGCCCTGCGACCACACGAAATACAGCTCGGATCCCGGCACATACTCCCAACGCATTACCAAATTGGAACGGAACTGGATGTAGTTGAAATCGGGCTTGCTGAAGGCGTAATCAATGTTGCCATCGCTGTTCTCGTCCACTTGAAAACTTCCGCCATTCGCTGAAATTTCTTGTGCATTGTATTGGTGAAAACGTCCATCGTAGCTTTTGTTCAAAGGGTCGGTGACGTAGCCAAAATTTTGGTACTTAGCCCTGAAAATGAAGGGCTGGCCATAGTATTGTACCGTCAGGTCGGGCGTAATGTTGTAGTTCAACCGGGCGGTGAGCGAGAGGCTGCGCTGATCCACTTCACTGACAATGGTGCGGCGTGTTCCGGCATAATCGATTTGCCGGACAAACTGGTCTTGTTTTCGCCAACTGCGGCTGTAACCGGGGAATAAACTGATGCGCAGGGCATCCAGCGGTTGTAAAGTCATGCCGACGGAATAGTCTTGTACCCGAACGGTTTTCCCAAAGCCCCAGGCGAAAAATGTGTTGGCAAAGAAGGACACCTTTTTTCTGCCATCTGTTTCCATGTAGGCAAAATTGCC
>CAYVPM010000783.1:0-2750 GCA_964453475.1 uncultured Saprospiraceae bacterium
CCTCCAAGAGCGCAGCGCTTTTGCCGAGGCCATAGAAGTGCTGCTTTGGTACCAACATTTTATGTTCGTAAAAGCCAGTCGCGCCGTAGGCGGCATTGATGACATGGACGACGATATTTGGGAAAAACACCAAAGCGATGCCAACGGGAGCGCCAAAGTCGCCATGATCGGCGCTGAACGCAGCCTCGGAGCCTGGGAAATGCTGCGCCGGCACTGGCCTGAAAAACAGGCTGAAATTCTGGGATTCATGCGCCAAATCAACGGTTTTCGTCACCGGATGGAGCAGGTTTTCCCCGACTGGCGGAAATTTGTGCGCCCGGGGTTCGACACAGAAAAGCCGCATCGGATGCCTTTTGGGGAGAATTGAGAACACTTTCTGCCTTGTGGGGTTTACCATGTAGGGTTTTTACCACGAAGGGTTTTACCACATAGTTCACATAGGCAGTTTTGTTCAAAATGGTTCTAATCCCATGCCTGAAAATTTCTATGTGAACTATGTGCCCTATGTGGTGAAAAAATATTTTGTGGTAAAAAACCACCTGCCTTTTTGTACAACATCCAACCTAATATGTCCTTTCTAAAAGATTCAACTTTACTCCAACGCCAGGCCTTCATCAACGGAGCCTGGGTCAGCCCCGCTAGCGGCAAAACATTCCCGGTCACCAACCCTGCCAACGGTGAGGAACTCGCTCGCGTGGCAGATTGTGCCGCCGCCGAAACGACCCTGGCCATCGCCGCCGCCGAGGCTGCTTTGCCCGATTGGCGTGCCAAAACTGCCACCGCCCGCGCCGGCATCCTGCGCCGCTGGCACGACCTCATCCTCGAAAACGCCGACGACCTCGGCATGATGATGACCCTGGAGCAAGGCAAGCCCTTGGCAGAAGCGAAGGGAGAGGTGCGTTACGGCGCATCGTTCATCGAGTGGTTTGCAGAAGAAGGCAAGCGCGCCAACGGCGACATCATACCGCCCCACATGCCGGGAGTTCGGCTACTCGTCACCAAACAAGCGGTAGGGGTTGTCGCCGCCATCACCCCTTGGAACTTCCCCAATGCCATGATAACCCGGAAAGTAGCCCCGGCGCTGGCTGCAGGCTGCACTGTTGTGATCAAACCTTCGGAAGAAACCCCATTGTCGGCCTTGGCCCTGGCCGAACTGGCTACTCGTGCCGGGTTTCCACCAGGTGTCATAAACATCGTGACCGGCACCGATGCCGCAGCCATTGGCAAAACCATGACCGACAGTCCCGTTGTGCGCAAGCTCTCCTTTACGGGGAGCACAGCAGTGGGCAAATTGCTTATGCGCCAAAGCGCCGATACCGTCAAAAAAATATCGCTGGAACTGGGCGGCAATGCCCCGTTTATCGTGTTCGACGATGCAGATATTGATGCAGCCGTTGAAGGCGCTATGGTTTCCAAATACCGCAATGCCGGCCAAACTTGCGTGTGTGCCAACCGTTTGTTCGTACAGGATGCCGTTTATGAACAGTTTTTAGAAAAGTTCACTATTGCGGTACAGAAACAAATAGTGGGCTCAGGCACCGAAAAGGGCGTGAACATCGGCCCGCTCATCAATGCCAAAGCACTCGACAAAGTAAAACGACTCGTAGGCAACGCCACCCAACAAGGCGCGCGCGTGCTCACAGGCGGCCAGGCGATGGAAGGCACCTTTTTTCAACCGACCGTCTTAGCCGATGTCGTTTCCAGCATGGATATTATGAACGAAGAAATTTTTGGGCCCGTGGCGCCGGTAACCAGTTTCTCCACCGACGATGAAGTGATCAAAATGGCCAATGATACGCCTTATGGCCTGGCCGCCTATTTCTACGGGCGCGATATTGGCCGGGTGTTCCGCGTAGCGGAGGCGCTGGAATACGGCATGGTGGGTGTGAATACCGGTTTGGTGGCTACCACCGTGGCGCCTTTTGGCGGTATGAAGGAAAGCGGTATCGGGCGGGAAGGCTCCAAGTACGGGATTGATGATTTTCTTGAGGTGAAGTACATTTGTTTGGGCGGGATATAACACATACTTTTTTTTAACACATAGACACATAGAGACATAGGACACATAGCATAAATAAGTCTTAAAAAATAAAAAAACTGCCAACCGAATGTATTTCCGATTGGCAGTTTTGAAACCTTTTACAGGGAGGCCATAAAAATAGAAACCCTATGTGGTCTATGTCTCTATGTGTCTATGTGTTAAAAAAAGATGTGTTGAAAAGCCACATTATTCTCTGTGTTACCAGAAAACAATATACAACGCTGCCAAAATTCCTGTCACCAGCAGTGCTCCAGCAGCAAACGCCGTTGAGGTACGGAAAGACGATGTATCCACTTCCATAGCTTTAGGATTGTTTGCACTCTTTGGATCGGCAAGGCTGATAATGGCCATAACAGCTACCAGAATCAGGAATATATAACCCATTTGATCCAGGAATGGCACCTCTGGCATCCAGCTTTTGAAAAGCAAGCCCAGCGGGATGGTCAGCAGCGCAGCCACCAGTGCGGCATTTGCCGTTGCACGTTTCCAGAAAAAGCCCAGCAGGAAAATTGCCACAACACCCGGTGAAATCAGTCCGGTGAACTCCTGGATAAACTGGAAGCCTTGCTCCAGGCGCTGCAACTGTGGCGCTACGGCGAGTCCGATCAACATGGCGCCAATGATAACCCAACGGCCCATGCGCACTTGGGTCGTTTCGTCAGCCCCTTTATTGATGTATTTCTTGTAAATATCAAGTGTGAAAATGGTC
>CAYVPM010000784.1:0-2748 GCA_964453475.1 uncultured Saprospiraceae bacterium
GTACTGGGAGTTGTACAACAAATCGCCCTTGATGTAAACATTGTGGGGGATCGCTTTTTTTACAATAGAATCTGGCTCTTGAAGGTTGTCGAGAAAACTGCCTGCAATTTCTAGCTCACCGAGCGCAAGGTTCTGTAAATCAACAATATGTATGGGCTGTCCCACGGGGATTTCTTCGGCGTAATAAGCATATTTGCCGTCCAGGGTGAGCCAACTGTTGTGGTTATAGCCGCCGGTAGATATTTGGGCTAACAGTTTGGGGTTTGCCGGGTCTTTATAATCAAAAACAAAATAGCCTTCATAGCCGGAGGAGGCATAAACAGTGTCGTTGCGCACATAGCTGTCGTGCACATAACCACCGGGGAGGATCTTGTGTGCGAGAAAAACAGGGGCATCGGGGTTTTGGCTTGCGTCAAGTACCATGATGCCCTCGCCGGCGTTTCCGCCGTGGAGGTATATCCTGCCCGAGCTGGTGTCCAGAGCGATGGTATGTATTCTGTGGAAGAATGTGGTGTCCCAATAGGTGCGGATGATGGTGTCTTCCGCATGGCTGAGGTCGAAGATCATCAGGCCGTCTTTTCCGCCATCTGCTACAGCGTACACCCTATTTTTATAGGATTTGAACTCGCGCGGCACCACGGTGGACCGTCCCTCGAATTTGCCTACAAGTTTGGGTGTGGAAGGAGCCGTAACGTCAAAAAACAAAACATGGGCTGCAGCGCCCACCACAGCATACTCGCGGTTATTGACCATGAGCCCCCAGCAGCTGTTGTATTGAAGTTTCAGGTTGTTGGGCGAGGAGACAGGGAGTGAATTGTCGTCCCAATGACCGAGCAGTTCGAGGTTGAAATTATTTTGAGCGTTCAAAAACTGGACAAACAGGCAGGCCGCCACGCAAACGAGGATATTTTTCATTATTTTGTGTCAATCAGAAAGTAAGACTTGGTTGAAAATAGAAACAATGCCTGATCTTTCGGCATATTGGCATCGACAGGCAACCAGGCATTTCACCTGAACGTCATTAGCCAGCACGAAAGTAGCACATTATGAAAAAACAACTCTCCGCGATTGGCCTATTGCTCATATTGGCCGTTTTTCCTGCCTTTTCACAAAAATACAGCAATGAATTCTTGTCCATTGGTGTCGGTGGCCGTGCGCACGGCATGTCGGGCGCTCAAGTGGCCTTGACCGACGATATTACCGCAGCCTATTGGAACCCGGCCGGCCTAACCCAAATTCAGGCGCCGCTGCAGGCAGCTGCCATGCACGCCGAATGGTTCGGCGGTGTGGGCCAATATGATTACCTGAGTTTTGGTAAATCGCTGAAAGGCGACAACGATGCCTATCTGGCCTTTTCCCTCATCCGTTTGGGTATCGACAACATCCCCTACACCATAAACCTGGTGAATGCGGACGGCACCATCAATTACGACAACGTGACCAATTTTTCGGCAGCAGATTATGCCTTGCTGGGCAGCTATGCCCGGAAGTTGAAAAATCCGGCTTTGTCGGTAGGCGGCACCGTAAAAGTGGTGCGCCGGGTGATTGGAACCTTTGGCGATTCCTGGGGCTTTGGAGCCGACCTGGGCATGCAGTACCGCAAAGGCAACCTGATGCTGGGCGCACAGGGCCGCGACTTGACCACTACGTTCAATGCCTGGTCGTTCAACCTGAGCGAGCGTGAAAAAGAAGTGTTCAGCGCTACCAACAACGAAATACCGGTGAGCAACACAGAGATTACGCGCCCGAGACTGATTCTTGGGGCAGCCTACAAGATCAAAGCAGGCAAAAAAACGACCTTGCTGCCGGCGCTTGACCTGGAATGGACCACAGATGGGCAGCGCAACGTGCTCATCAGCAGCAAAAGCCTGAATATCGACCCGCGTTTTGGCATTGAGGCCAACTACGACGGTTTTGTGCAGATAAGGGCAGGCGTGGGCAATTTCCAACGGGTGAAAAGCGACTTCAACCCCGACAAGGAAAACCTTTCCTTGCAGCCCAATTTCGGCATCGGCCTGCACTTCGGTCGCGTGCAGCTCGATTACGCCCTCACCGATATTGGCAACGTTTCCGCAGTGCAATACTCGCATATTTTCTCCCTGCGCCTCGATTTCAAAGAGCGCAAAAAAGCCGGCGCACAGGAATGACCATTTTGTACGAAGATAACCACTTGCTGGCCATCGACAAACCCGCAGGCTGGTTGGTGCAGGGCGACAAAACGGGCGATGAAACCCTGATTGACTGGGGGAAAGGCTATTTAAAAGAAAAATATGCCAAACCAGGCGCGGTGTTCTTGACACCTGCGCACCGCATCGACCGACCAGTAAGCGGCGCGGTGCTGTTTGCGCGTACCGACAAGGCCTTGAGCCGTTTGACGGCCATGTTTCGCGATAAAAAAGTGCAAAAGACTTACCTGGCGCTGGTGCTGGCGGCCCCACCCGATATGAAAGGAACATTGCGGCATTTCTTGTTGAAAGATGAAAAGCGGAATGTTGTGGAAGCCCGGCTAAAGCCTTTTGGCGACGCCAAGGAAAGCATCACGGCTTATGCCTTGGTTGGCACGGTGGGCAAGCACGCGCTTTTGCAGGTGTCGCCCATAACAGGCCGCTCGCATCAAATTCGGGCGCAACTGGCGGCTATTGGCTGCCCGATTGTGGGCGATTTGAAATATGGGGCGCCGGAGCCGCAGCGGGATGCCTCGATCGCGCTGCATAGTTGGAAGATTGAGCTGGTACATCCGGTGAAGCT
>CAYVPM010000785.1:0-2748 GCA_964453475.1 uncultured Saprospiraceae bacterium
CCCGGTGCTGTATGCCAACACCTTGCGTGTACCACATCCATATACCGAGGCCGACGCAGACAAGTGGCTGGATTTGATGGAAAAAGAACACGCGCATTACGGTACAACCATCAACTGGGCCATCCGCAGCGTGGAGCATGGCGTGATCGGAGGTATCGGTGCATTTATGAACGGCGGGCCCGACAGCCACAAAGATGAAATCGGTTACTGGCTCGCGGAGCCTTTCAGGGGACGTGGGCTGATGACGGCTGTCGTACAAAGCTTTTGTGCTTACTTGTACGACAGCCGCCCCGCCCTTGTGCGCATTGAAGCCGGTGTGTTCGCCCACAACCCCGCTTCCGTTCGGGTGTTGGAAAAAGCGGGATTTGAAAAAGAAGGATTTGCCAAAAAATTCCACATCAAGAACGGAGAATACAGAGACAGCATCCTGATGGCGAAATTTCGGCCGGCGCCTACTGAAGTACCACTTTCCTCCTGACGATACCCGTTTCACCCGCCAACTCCAGCCAATAGATGCCTTTGGGGAGCTGTCCGATTTCTGTGGAGAAGCTGTAGGCGCCTGCCGGCGCCAGCACTTGCTGTGACTGGACCGTGACGCCTTGTGTGCTTTTAAGGGAAATGGTCATTTTTCCGCCTTCAAAACGGCTCCAATTGATGTTCAGGGCCCCTGCAGTCGGGTTCGGGAACACTTGCAGGCTTTCTGCCCAAACAGGCGCAGCGCTGCCGCTCACAACGGCCAGCTGCGCCGTAACCGGCACCCGCTCGCTTTCACAAGCAAGGTTTTCGTACGCTAATTCCCAGTTGTAAAAATAGTAATAGCGGCTGGTGTTGAAGGAGGAGTTTTTGATAGAAACGACATTTGATATCGTATAAGGGAACTGAATACCTTGTGTGCTCCGCCGCAATTGCGGGCTGGCGCTACCGATCGAAGTTTGATTGAAAGCAGCTTCTGTGGTTAACAACAAATCAGTGCCAATTGGAATCGGCATGTTCAATTCAATTGCAGTGGTACCTGATGGGATATCCACAATTTTGCTTTGCAAAACATTGCCATCGCTGTCTTCAAGCACGATTTTGCGCTGACCGGGGACAGTCGTGTACACCTTGGTTCTTTCCAGCACAAAGGGCGAAAAACAGTCAAACACGAGCCCTCCATTGTACGTATTGTCGCTCATGAGCGCACCCTGGTGGTCTACCATGCCGACAAACTCATTGGGCTGCCCGAAAAGTGCTGTGTTGGAAACCCAGTAAGTGGTGTTCGCGCTGAGCGGCGGGGTAATAAATGTGTTGCCGATAAACAATGGCGCCGCGCTGCTGGCGCTCTCGTACCAATGCAGGGAATCGCCCATGGCAGAAAGCGTCGCCATGCTGTCCAGGGCCACGGTGTCTGCCGTGACGGTGGGCAAGGGAGCTTCCAGGACTGTAACGGTGACCGGCGCGGATGAAAACTCGGCACAGAGCCCTTGGATCGCGACGGTGTAGGCCCCCCCGGCACTGGCTTCTATTTCCTGAGTCGTTTCTCCATTGCTCCACAAGTACGATGTTGCGCTTGATGCCGCCAAGGTGACAGCGCCTCCTGCGCAAAAAACCGTATCGCCCATGACGGCGATTTCCGGCACCTGAATTGGGTCGACAACGAGCAGTACCGGGCTCGATACAGCCGTGCAGCCCTCGCTATTGGTCACGGTTACCCGGTATGTTCCCGTTGTGTCGAGGGTCACTACCTGGCTTGTATCGCCCGTGTTCCACAAGTAGGAATATCCAGCCGGTGCTTCTACATCCACACTTTCTCCGCTGCAGAAGGTTGTGGCGCCTAATGCTGCAAGCGGAATAAGCGGCAACAAACAACCGCCCTCGCCAAAGGTCTGGTATTGGTCACGCATTGGGTTGTAAATCACATCTTTAATCCCGGAAGGCCAATCTATGACCACAGAATCGATGGTCTCTACCTGTCCCATCCCAAAATGTATCAGGAGCGAATTGCTGATGCCGTAGCTTTCACCCGAGCGCACCTCACGGGTTTGGATGCCCAATTGACTAAACAAGCGCACTTTCGCGCCCACAGCGCTCTTGTTGCTTTGGGCGCCCCGAAGGCTCAATCCGAAAAAGTGGTTGTCGTTGCCGTCGTTCATCCAAAGCGCATCGGGGATGCTTGAAGGCGTGGTATAAATTTGGGCGTAGCCAGCATAAATATCCTGAAATCCATCGTTGTTCATGTCGCCGATGGCAAATGATTCTATCTGGTTATTGCTAAAGACATTGGCGAGTTTTGTAAAGGTTTTATTGCCATTGTTCTGGAACAAAAAATGGGTGCTCCCAGCCACCACAATATCGACATAGCCATCATTGTCGAAGTCGCGGAAAACGCCTTGAATAGCAGAACCGGAGATGGCGTTCAGGATGCCGCTTGTTGCAGAAATGTCCGAAAAGTGACCCATGCCGTCATTTTCAAGCAGTTGGCTCGATACGTCGTGGTTGGTAATAAAGCAGTCAAAATCACCGTCGTTGTCGATATCGCCAAAATCGGCCGTCCAGCTTTGGGCGCCGATGCGGAGACCGGAAGCATTGGTGATATCCTGCGTATAGGTGCCGTCGCCGTTGTTCAGGAACAACTGGTTGATGCGCCGCGGATCAGTCGCGTCATTGACGCCCTGGCGGCAGTGGGCAATGTACAAGTCCAGATCGCCATCGTTGTCGAAATCGCTCCACACGGAGCCGTAATTGCCCCAAAATTCGGAACTTGGAACG
>CAYVPM010000786.1:0-2745 GCA_964453475.1 uncultured Saprospiraceae bacterium
GGACGCAAACCAATGTACCAAGACCATATCAGCCACCATCACACAGCCAGCGGCTGTGGTATTGAGCACGACCCAGGTGAACGTGCTGTGCAATGGCGCATCCACCGGTTCCATTGACCTGACGGTATCCGGTGGGGTATCTCCATACACTTATTCCTGGACGGGCGGTACAACCACCCAAGACCGCACAGGTCTTGCAGCGGGCACCTACTGTGTAACCGTTACGGATGCAAATAACTGTACTAAAACGACTTGTGTGACGATCACGCAGCCACCTGCTGTGGTATTGAGCGTGACGACAATGAACTCTACTTGCGGCAACGCGAACGGCACGGTCACCCTGACGGTATCGGGCGGCGTATCGCCGTACACCTATTTGTGGAGCAATAGCGCCACGACGCAGAACCTGAGCAACGTTTCAGCGGGCACGTACACGGTTACGGTAACAGACGCGAATGCTTGTACAAAAACAGCTTCCGCAACGGTAAGCAACACGGGCGGTCCAAGCCTGAGTGAGACGCACGTGAACGTGCTGTGCAACGGCGCATCTACGGGTTCAATCGACCTGACGGTTACGGGCGGCACCGCGCCGTACACGTATTCCTGGACAGGTGGCGCTACGACGCAAGACATCTCTGGCCTTGCAGCGGGCACTTACACGGTGACGGTATCTGACGCGAACAGCTGCACGGCTGTTATGTCGATCACCATCACCCAACCACCTGCCATCGTGCTGAGCACGACGCAGGTGAACGTGCTTTGCAATGGCGCTTCCACCGGCTCAATCAATCTCACAGTTTCAGGCGGCGTTTCCCCATACACTTACTTATGGACAGGCGGCATTACGACGCAAAACCGTACTGGCCTTGCTGCTGGCACGTACACAGTGACGGTAACGGACGCGAACGGCTGCACAAAGACAACTTCTGCGACGATCACCCAACCTGCAGCGCTCGCCTTGAGCACTACTCAGGTGAACGTGCTGTGCAACGGCGCATCTACCGGTTCTATCACCCTGACGGTATCAGGCGGGGTATCACCTTATACTTATGCATGGTCGAACCTTTCGACTACTCAAAATATCTCTGGACTTGCTGCCGGCACGTACACGGTGACGGTAACAGACGCGAACGCGTGTACGAAGACTGTGTCGGCCACGATCACGCAGCCTGCAGCGCTCGCCTTGAGTACTACTCAGGTTAACGTGCTTTGCAACGGCGCATCCACCGGCTCTATTAACCTGACGGTATCTGGTGGCGTATCGCCGTACACGTATATGTGGACGGGCGGTGTTACGACCCAAAACCGCACAGGTCTTGCGGCCGGCACGTACACGGTAACGGTTACAGATGCCAACGGCTGTACGAAAACCACATCGGCGACGATCACGCAACCACCGGCTTTGGTGTTGAGCACGACGCAAGTGAACGTTCTGTGCAATGGCGCATCAACCGGCTCCATTGACCTGACGGTATCCGGTGGTGTATCTCCATACACATACTTATGGACGGGCGGCATAACCACACAAGACCGCACAGGTCTGGCTGCCGGCACGTACATAGTTACGGTAACGGACGCAAACCAATGTACCAAGACCATATCAGCCACCATCACACAGCCAGCAGCTGCGGTATTGAGCACGACCCAGGTGAACGTTCTGTGCAATGGCGCATCAACCGGCTCCATTGACCTGACGGTATCCGGTGGTGTATCTCCATACACTTATTCCTGGACGGGCGGTGCAACCACCCAAGACCGCACAGGTCTTGCAGCGGGCACCTACTGTGTAACCGTTACGGATGCAAATAACTGTACTAAAACGACTTGTGTGACGATCACGCAGCCACCTGCTGTGGTATTGAGCGTGACGACAATGAACTCTACTTGCGGCAACGCGAACGGCACGGTCACCCTGACGGTATCGGGCGGCGTATCGCCGTATACCTATATGTGGAGCAACGGCGCCACGACGCAGAACCTGAGCAACGTTTCAGCCGGCACCTACACGGTGACGGTGACCGATGCGAACGCTTGCACGAAGACGGCTTCTGCCACAGTGAGCAACACGGGCGGTCCAAGTCTGACTGAGACCCACGTGAACGTGCTTTGCAACGGCGCTTCCACGGGTTCAATTGACTTGTCTGTTACAGGCGGCACCGCGCCGTACACGTATTCCTGGACAGGCGGGGCGACGACGCAAGACCTAACTGGCCTTGCAGCGGGCACCTACACGGTGACGGTATCTGACGCGAACAGCTGCACGGCTGTTATGTCGATCACCATCAGCCAACCACCTGCCATCGTGCTGAGCACCACTCAGGTGAACGTGCTTTGCAACGGCGCATCAACGGGTTCTGTTACCTTGACGGTATCGGGTGGCGTATCTCCATACACCTATGCCTGGTCGAATGCAGCCACGACGCAAAACCTCAGCGGCCTTGCTGCCGGCACGTACATAGTTACGGTAACGGACGCAAACCAATGTACCAAGACCATATCAGCCACCATCACACAGCCAGCGGCTTTGGTATTGAGCACCACCCAGGTGAACGTGCTGTGCAATGGCGCTTCCACTGGTTCTATTGACCTGACGGTATCTGGTGGTGTATCTCCATACACATACTTATGGACGGGCGGCATAACCACACAAGACCGCACAGGTCTGGCTGCCGGCACGTACATAGTTACGGTAACGGACGCAAACCAATGTACCAAGACCATATCAGCCACCATCACACAGCCAGC
>CAYVPM010000787.1:0-2740 GCA_964453475.1 uncultured Saprospiraceae bacterium
GGGCAAAGTTTGATTTGCATTTCACGGTGTATGAAGACAATTCCAAGACCCGGATATATCTCCATCACGACAAAATATATGCCCCGTTCTGGTATGACGAAGTGATGATAAAACCTTCAAATTCAAACGTGTACCGCCAAGTCCCAGGCTGGATCGTGCGGGACAACCAATGGTTCAGACTATAACCCACACACATGCTTTTGCTTCTAAAAAACGTGCACATCTTTGACGGAAAATCCGAAAGCAAGCCGCAGGATATTCTGATAAAAGATGGGCGCATTGCTGAAATCGGGGCCCAGATTGTCGCCCCCAAAAATGCCGAGGTTTGGGAATCTGCCAAACTTTGTGTGTCGCCCGGCTGGATGGACATCGGGGTGCAAGTATGCGACCCCGGCTACGAACACCGGGAAGATATGCGCACAGCCCTGGCGGCAAGTGCTGCCGGCGGGTACACGGCCATTGCCTGTTTCGCCAACACCAGCCCGGCCGTACATTCCAAATCCGAGGTTTTATACATCAAAAACAAGGCCGCAGGGCTGCAATCACCGGTATCGGTGCATCCCATCGGGGCCATTTCCCTGGGTTGCGAAGGCAAAGACCTGGCCGAACTGATGGACATGCACAGCGCCGGGGCAGTGGCGTTTTCAGACGGCAACAAAGCCGTGCAGGATGCTGGTTTGTTGCTGCGTGCCATACAGTACGTGCAATCATTCAAGGGTTTGGTGTTCAATGAGCCATACCACAAATCGATTGCGCCGGGAGGGCAAATGCACGAAGGCCTTATGAGTACCTCGCTGGGCTTGAAGGGCATCCCGGCTTTGGCTGAGGAACTGATGGTGCAACGCGATCTGAGCCTCCTGGAATATGCCGGCGGGCGCTTGCACATCCATTTGATTTCTACTGCGAAAAGTGTGGACATGATCCGCGCAGCAAAAAAGGCGGGCAAACAGGTGACCTGTTCCGTTGCCGTTGCCAACCTGTGTTTCAGCGACGAAAAATTGTCCGATTTTGATTCAAACTGGAAAATACTGCCGCCCCTGCGCAGCCCGGCGGACAACAAAGCCCTGCTCCAGGGCCTGGCCGATGGCAGCATTGATTTTATCTGCTCCAACCATATCCCCTGGGACGAAGAGGCAAAAAACCTGGAATTCTCTTACGCCGATTTTGGGATGACTGGCCTGGAAACATGCTTCGCGCTTTGTCGCACGTTTCTGGGCAAATCGATGAGCATCAACGATCTCGTGGAGAAAATCGCTTGTGCGCCGCGCCGCATGCTTGGGCTGCCTGTCACGACGCTGAAAGTTGGGGAAGCCGCTGACCTTACGGTTTTTGACCCGGATGCGGAATGGGTTTATGCAGAGAAAACCATGCGCTCTAAATCGAAAAACAGCCCCTTCCTTGGGCAAAAGCTGAAGGGAAAGGTTATTGGTGTCGTGAACGAAGGCAAGCATGTATCTGTAGTTTAGCAGCCTAAATTAAGGCAACTATACTCAGTTACACCTTACGTTGAGGTTGATTTTTATTTCGCGCAGATTTTACGCAGATTCGGTTGCACAGATTTTACGCAGAAATATCTGTGTAAAATCGTGCATTTTTTTTCTGCGTAAAACCTGCGCGAAAACACCTCAACAGTTTCGTGTGTAAATGGGTATAGTCAGCTAAATTTTTATAACCAGGAATGTTTGCGTCCCGCCGAATACCGTGCTTAATTTTACAAAATACCGTCCGCTTGCCTGGTCGCTTATATCAATAACCTGCTTGGGCAGATATGCATTGGACGACCAAATTTTCTCGCCATGTATGTTGTAAATTTCAATTTTCGTACCCGGTGGCAGGGGCGTTCCATCCTTTGAAATAATTGAAAACTTCCCGTTGTTTGGATTGGGCGCCAATGAAAACTGAATGCTTCCTCCCGGGCTTTCAATACCTGTTTGAACAAACTGAAACGGATTGGAAGTTGCCATGCATCCGTTGCTGTCAGTAAACAGGACGGTATAAGCACCGGATTGTGAAGCCATAAATGTTTGGGCTGTCGCCCCGGGAATCAGGTTTCCATTTAAATACCATTGGTTTCCAGACGGATAGCTCGAGGTAAGCGACGCACCGTTGACTGTAATTGTTGGAATGAGTGGCAAGGGGTTCACGGTGACGCTCAAGGGCGCCGAAGCTGCGGTGCATCCGCTGGCGTTTGACACGGTTACTCTGTAATTGCCCGATTGGGATACATTGATACTTTGGCTACTCGCCCCGGTACTCCACAGGTAGCTGCTTCCGTTGCTGGAACTCAGTGTCTGGGTATTGCCCTGGCAGAAGGTAGTAGGGCCGCCGGGGGTGATCGTCGCCGTGGGCAATTGGTTCACGGTGACGCTCAGGGGCGCTGATGCCGCGGTGCATCCGCTGGCGTTTGACACGGTCACCGTGTAATTACCCGATTGGAATACGTTGATGCTTTGGCTGGTCGCCCCGGTGCTCCACAGGTAGCTGCTTCCGTTGCTGGCGCTCAGCGCCAGCGAGTTGCCCTGGCAGAAGGTAGTGGGGCCGCCGGGCGTGATCGATGCCGTAGGCAAAGGGTTCACAGTGACGCTCAGTGGTGCCGATGCCGCGGTGCATCCGCTGGCGTTTGACACGGTCACGGTGTAATTTCCCGATTGGGATACGTTGATGTTCTGGCTGCTCACCCCGGTGCTCCACAGGTAGCTGCTTCCGTTGCTGGCGCTCAGCGTCACGGAGTTGCCCTGGC
>CAYVPM010000788.1:0-2736 GCA_964453475.1 uncultured Saprospiraceae bacterium
AGGAATACATCCTGCGGCACATAACCCATTTGTCGGCGCAGGTGGTACAAATCGTGCTCCCGGATGTCTTTGCCGTCCAATAAAATTTGTCCTTCAGTGGGGTCGTACATGCGCACGAGCAGGTCGGCGATGGTTGTTTTGCCGCTGCCCGTTCGCCCCAAAATGGCCATTTTTTGGCCGGATTTTATGGAAAAAGAAACATTCTCCAATGCCTTGATGCCTGTATCGGGATACACGAATGTAACGTTTTTGAATTCAATATCGCCTCGAATTGGCGCAACTTCCCCCGAATGATTGTGCTGCTCATTGTTGATCACAGGTTCAGTGGCCAGAAACTCATTGATCCTTTTTTGGGATGCTGCCGCTTGTTGTGTAAGGGAAGCTATCCAGCCGATGGCTGTCACCGGCCAGGTGAGCATGTTGATGTAAATGACAAATGAGGCGATATTCCCCGGCGTTAAAGTGCCGGCAATCACCTGCAAACCACCAACATAGACGGTAATGATGATGCTGGTGCCGATGAGGAGCGACATCAGCGGGAAGAAAATGGCGTCGATGCGGACGAGCTTGAGTGATTTCTGGCGAAATTCTTCGCTCTGCGCGGCAAACCATCGCCCCATCGCCCCCTCCTGGGCATAACTTTTTACCACTCGGATGCCGCTGTACACCTCCTGGGCCGTACTGGTCAGCGTAGCCAGTTGCTTTTGTATTTTCTCGCTGCGCTTGTTGATAATCGTACTCACCCAATAAATGGAAAAGCTCAAAAAAGGCAGGGGCAGCAGCGACCACATGGTGAGCTCCACGCTCACGCTCAGCATGGCAGAGATGATCAGGACAAACAAAAAGACGAGATTGACCCCGTACAATATGGTGGGCCCCAGAAACATCCGCACTTTGGAAACATCTTCCGAAATCCGTGACATCATATCGCCCGTGCTGTTGCGTTTGTAAAATGCCAGGTCGAGCTTGGTATAATGCTCAAAAATCTCTTTCCGCATATCGTATTCGATCAGGCGGCTCACCACAATAATAGTCTGGCGCATGAAAAACATGAATAAACCCATCAACAATGCCAGGCCGATAACCGCTGCACCAAACCAGGCGATCTGGGTACCCAATTCTGCAAAAGCCTCTGGGTGATTGGAAATGCCGCCGTGATCCTGGTAAAATTTTACACGCTCCACCACCGTATCGAGCGCCTGGCCGATAAGTTTGGGTTGCCAAACCTGAAATATGTTGGCCAGCCCCACAAACAGGACACCCAGACACAGACGCCAGCGATATTTCCAGAAAAATTTTTTAAGGTAGACGAGCTGCTTCATGCTTTTTGCTAAAATTGGATGTACGGGGCGAATTTAAACGAAACGGAGAACAGTATTGACGCTTAACTGTTCAATAGTTAGTACTGAACATTTCCGCCCAACAAGTAGTTACATCATTTCGACAAAAAGTTTGCCCAAAGGTGGTACTTTTGGCCGCGAATGGCGCTAAATGCTATTGCTGCCCATTCAATTCCACCCTTTCCGAATTTGAGACAAGCTGGTTGGTAAAATATTCAAACACTCATTTTCCATGCAAGAAGCATATATCATCGCAGGCTTTCGCTCTGCTATCGGAAAAGCCGGCAAAGGGGCTTTTAAAAGTTATCGCACCGATGATCTGGCAGTTGACGTCATCAAACACCTGCTCGCGCAAGTGCCGCAGCTCGACCCAAAGATGGTTGACGACTGCATCGTCGGCTGCGCCAACCCGGAAGGCGAACAAGGCCTGCAAATTGGTCGCCTGATCTCCAACCGCGCCCTGGGCAAAGACGTGCCGGGTATGACCGTGAACCGTTACTGCGCTTCAGGCCTGGAGACCATCAGCATCGCCGTGGCGAAAATCCGCGCCGGCATGGGCCAATGCTACATCGCCGGCGGCGCCGAAAACATGTCGGCCATTCCAATGACCGGCTACAAGCTCGCTCCAAACTACAACATTGCAGCCAATACGCCCGACTACCTTATGGGCATGGGCCTCACCGCCGAAGCCGTGGCCAAAAAATGGGATATCAGCCGCGAAGCTGCCGATGCCTTCAGTGCCCGCAGCCACCAGCGTGCCGCCGCTGCCATCGACGGCGGAAAATTCAAAGCTGAAATCGTGCCCATCCAGGTGCCCGAAGTATGGGTGGAAAATGACAAGCGCCGTGAAAAAGTGGTGACCGTGGATACCGACGAAGGCGTGCGCCGCGATACCACTGTTGAAGGCCTGGCCAAGCTCCGCCCGGTGTTTGCCAACGGTGGCGTGGTCACCGCTGGTAACGCATCCCAAACTTCCGACGGCGCCGCTTTTGTGCTGGTCATGTCGGAAGAGCTGATGAAATCGCTGGGGCTGGAGCCGGTAGCGCGTTTGGCAGCTTGTTCCGTCGCGGGCGTGGAGCCCATGTACATGGGCATCGGCCCTTGCGCCGCCATCCCAAAAGCACTGAAACAAGCAGGTATAAAACTCGACCAGATACAAGCCATTGAATTGAACGAAGCCTTTGGCGCACAAGCGCTGGCGGTGATAAAAGAAGCCGGACTAAATCCCGACATCGTAAACGTGAACGGCGGCGCCATTGCACTCGGGCATCCGCTCGGCTGCACCGGCGCGAAGCTCTCCATTCAATTGCTCAACGAAATGCGGCGCAACAACCAAAAATACGGTATGGTAACTGCCTGTGTTGGCGGCGGACAAGGTATTGCGGGTATTTTTGAG
>CAYVPM010000789.1:0-2730 GCA_964453475.1 uncultured Saprospiraceae bacterium
CGATGATGTGGCAACCTTTACCTTTGACAAAGACAAATTGAACCTGTTTGCCCGGCGCGGTATTGGATTCGGGAAGTAATTGTTGTTTTTTCTGCGCCATGCCGTATTTTGCCCAGCAAAAAAAGCATGGCAGCTCCATACAAACGCTGGGCGATACTTTCTGTAGTGCTGTTCGCCGGAATCTTCTGGCTGGCAAGCCTGCGCAAGGCTGTAACACCGGCAAAAGAAATGCCGGAAGTGGTTGATTTCAATTGGCATATACGGCCCATTTTGAGCGACCGCTGCTTCAAATGCCATGGCCCTGACGAAAGCAAGCGCGAGCGGAACCTCCGGTTCGACACCCAGGAAGGCGCTTTTGCCGCAGTGGATACCCTCGACGGCATTCCCCGGTTCGCCATTGTCCCGGGCCATCCCGAAAAAAGCTTGTTGGTTTCACGTATTTTTTCTTCAAGCCAGGACTCCATCATGCCGCCACTGGATTCCCACCTGGCGCTGAACGATTTCGAAAAACAGCTTCTGAAACGCTGGATTGAACAAGGCGCACAATGGAAGCCGCACTGGGCCTTTACCGCGCCCGTCAGGCCAAAAGTGCCAGTTGTTTCAAAAAAAGGATGGGATAAGAACCCCATTGACGCTTTTGTCCTGGAAAAACTTCGGGAAAACAGGCTCCAGGCTACCGGAGAAGCCGACAATGCCCGTTTGCTCCGCCGGCTAAGCTTTGCCCTGACAGGGCTGCCGCCCAGCCCGGAGCAGTTGAAGGATTTTAACGAAAACAAATCCGATAACAAGTACCAGGAAGTGGTAGATGCACTGCTTAATTCCCCGGCTTACGGCGAACGCTGGGCCATGTATTGGCTCGATCTGTCACGTTATTCCGACACACATGGCTACCAGGACGATCTCCCCCGCATTGTATGGCCCTGGCGGGACTGGGTTATCAAAGCCTTCAACGAAAACATGCGCTACGACAAGTTTGTGACCTGGCAGTTGGCGGGCGACATGCTTCCGGACAAGACAAAAGAAAGCCTGCTGGCAACTACTTTTAACCGAAACCACAAAATTAGCCAGGAAGGTGGCGTAATTGACGAAGAATACCGGGTGGAATACGTGGCAGACCGGACAAACACTTTCGGTAAAGCCTTCCTGGGCTTGACACTGGAATGTGCGCGCTGCCATGATCACAAATACGACCCGATTTCGCAAATCGACTATTACAGCACCTTTGCATTTTTTAATAATCTGGATGAAAAAGGGTTTGTGCAGAATCTGGCGACACCGGAGCCCTACATGCTCATCACGCCGGGTGATTTCGACAGCGAACTCCCCTTTTTGAACAAAAAAATGGGTTTGAAATCGCCAAACGATACCATTTTACAAATGGTGATGCGCGACAGTGCCGGGCTTAGAAAATCCTACCGCCTGATTCGCGGGCAATACGACCTGCACGGAGAAACCGTCTCCCCTACCCTTCCAGCAGCTGTTTTACCCTTTGATACCCTGCGATACAAGCAAAACAGGCTCGGCATGGCGCAATGGCTTTTCGACCCGGCCAACCCACTTACCGCCAGGGTTTGGGTAAACAGGTTGTGGCAGGAGCTGTTTGGCCGCGGCATCGTGTTTACTTCCGAAAACTTCGGGGTACAAGGCGCATTGCCGACCCACCCGGAATTACTCGACTGGTTGGCGGTGGAGTTTATTGAAAGCGGCTGGGACATGAAACACCTGTTAAAGCTGATGGTTACTTCAGCCACCTTTAAACAAAAAGCGGAAGCAGATGCCGAAGACATTGCCCTCGACCCAGATAATTTATGGCTGAGCCGTGGCCCGCGCAACCGGATGACCTATGAATTTATTCGGGATAATGCATTGGCTTCCAGTGGTTTATTGGTGAAAGAACTCGGCGGACCATCCGTAAAACCCTGGCAGCCCGGCGGACTATGGGAGGAAATTTCTACCGAAAAAACAGCCAATGGTTTCCGGGGAGAATATTCCTACATCCCCGACACCCTTCCTGAAAAGAAATATCGCCGCAGCGTGTACACCTACCAGCGTCGCACCATTCCTCCGCCAACCCATTTAACCTTCGACGCGCCGATGCGCGACAACTGCGAAGTGCGTCGCCCACGCTCCAATACGCCTTTGCAGGCATTGGTCATGTGGAACGACCAGCAAATTCTGGATGCCGCCAAGGCCCTCGCCGCCTCGATTTTAGGGGACAAGCAACTGCCGGACAAGCAAAAACGGATTTCCGCAGCATTCGAAAGGATATTGTCGCGCGTTCCTGATGGAGCTGAGCTTAAGCCATTGCTGGCCTATTTTGAAGCCGAATACCAGCGCTTGCAATCAAATCCTGCCGATGCAGCGAAGCTTTTGCGGGAGCCTGCGCCTACAGCCGGCAGTTCGGAACATGCGGCACTGATGCTGGCAATCACTGTAATCTACAACATGGACGAAGCAATCGTATTGTAATCATGGAAGAATTAGAATATCGACTCAACCTGAACCGGCGAACCTTTCTGCACCGCTCTGCACTTGGCATAGGCAGTTTGGCCCTTGGCTCGTTGCTTGGCAATGGCTGTGAAAGTCCCTTGCTGGACAGCAATTCCCCGCTCGGCATGCTGCCCCATTTCCCGCCAAAAGTAAAACGGGTAATCTACCTGTTTCAAAGCGGTGCGCCATCCCAATTGGAGCTGTTCGATTGGAAGCCCAAATTGCGGGAGTTGAGCGGGC
>CAYVPM010000790.1:0-2729 GCA_964453475.1 uncultured Saprospiraceae bacterium
CGTATGGTGGCTTGGTTTGAATTTAATAATGGGAGTGACCTGAAAGACTATAATCAACAATACCGAACCGTAGACGGGCATGTCTCTTCTGGAGTTGATTTCAAGCCCGGTTACACCAATACAAACTACTCCGATTTATGGGTTTTTATTCCCTACGAAGAGCTCCACTTGAGCCGGGGAAAGCATGCGCTTCGATTTTCGTTGGGAATCTGTAGCGCTACTGATCAAATCGGATACAGCAGTGATTATCAATATTTTAATGTCACAAATTGATCCAATATTTTAACAGTATTACATGCATCGGTCAACCTTTCAATATCTACATCATGTCAAAACTAATTCTGATCCTCCTCTCCTGCTTGTTGGCAGCGTCTTGTAACCCTGACTCCTCCAATCACGCCACCGTTAACGGTCTTTTAGATTATATAAAAGCCGAAAACATACAATTAAAAGCCGAGAACGAACAACTCAAAAAAGCGCTTGCTGATAAGGAAGCGGAGCTAAAGGACTACAGCAGAAAAATGGCTGAAAATTCACGCGTAGTTTATACAACCTCTAAGGCCCATCAACCACAAACAGCTGCCCGGATATCTTCCATCCAGGCAGCGGATTTGGTCGGGAACTGGACGGCAAGTTGGGTTTTCCATTCGCGGTCGGACGAGTGCGGCGTGCTTTTCTCCGCCTACACACGAACCTGTCCAATTTCGCTTTCCGCCATTGGTTTGGTGATTGACGGGCAGAAGGCCGCACTGAATAACAGAGAGATTTTTTTCGAAGAAATAAAGGACGCGGTACCCTATCGTTATGACACCCTGAAAGTAAAAAACGCCAGAGAGATGGAAGGATATGCATATGAATATTATGAAAAACGATCAGGCAGAAAATTTTCACCAGTAAAAGGCAAATGGGACAATTGCGATTGCACTGTAAAGTACAAAGTCACATTAACCCGAAATTAACCCAATCATCTTTTAACTCAAAACATTCACAAGTCATGCGCAAATCACCTATTTCTCTCGTTTATTGCCTCCTGCTTTTGGCAATCTCCGGCTGTTATGTCAAAAATTCCTGGCAAAGCCTCCGGGCCGATAATTATAATAATTGGGTCTCCAAAATGGCAGCGCGAGCCCCTTTAAATGAAAAAGAACGCGCTGTTTTGCAAGCACAATATGCCTATTACCTCAACCGTGTACATCAGCTGCAATTACAAGGCGAAGCAGAATTGAACATGTCAGCAGCGGAGAAACTGACGTCTTTCCCTGCCATTAGCAACCGTGTAACAAGCCTGATCCCATCCCTTGCAAACGAGCACTTCCGGTACCCATGGTACGCCGATCTGTATAAGCTGGCACCTAATTTCACAAATTTTGTGGAAGGCAAGCAAGCATTAAAGGACAAAAATTACGACCAAGTTTTTCAGCTATTGGCAAAATGCCCCGAGAGTCACTCTCCCGTGAAAAAGCAGTACGAACATTCCGTAATAACAATGCTCAAGGACTTTGCCGACAGGGTTGAAAAAGCAAAAACAGAACAACGATACGATGAACTTGGACGGCAACTCGCTAGGCTTAAAACAATCGTTGAAACACATCTGCTTTCTATTGAAAACATTCCCTACCACAACGGGGATTACCCCACTTACGGGAAAATGATTGCCTCAATGAAAACTGCTGCCCAAGATCAACTCATAGCCTCCGCAAAGGAGTTGGAAAAGTCAAAAAAATATGTTCAGGCCATAGCTTTGCTGGATAAGGCCTTGCAATTTGCGGATAAAGGCAACAATAAAAAAATATCCGACCTGCAAGCCGACATGCGGAAAGCTGGTATTGCATGGCACGACCAGCTCAAACAACAGGCTACCAAGGCACAAAAATATGATGTCGCTTTGGCCCAGTTGGATACTGTTTGCCTGCTAGACAAGCAAAAAGATTGTGGTCCTGAGCGCGGTGGCTTGCAGAACGAGTGGAACCGCCAGCTAACGGCCCAACTCCTTCGAAAGGCAAAGGCTGCGTATGATGCCGGCAACAAACAAGCGGCGGCGGAAATGCTGCGACCGCTTCCAAATTATGCCTTCGGAAACAAAGACGCAGCAGAAATGGCTGCCAAATACTGCAACGAATATGGCCTGGTTTTGCTAAAAGAAGCAGACAGAGAGTGCAAGGATGATAACCATAATACCGCCATTTCAATATATAACAAAGCCAAAAAATACCTGACTTTGCCTGATGAGGCTCAAAAGGGAATAGTTGATTGTAACGATTATTATGGCATGAAGATGTTGCGGGAGGCTGCCCGTCTTGCCGCAGACGGCAAATACAAGGAAGCTGCTGAAAAGGCAAAAGAGGCGATAAAATATGTGAAAGACAAGGCCGAAGCAAAACGCTTGTATGAATACTACAAGGAAAAAGCCATGAAAAGGGTGGCCATTGTACTACAGGCGCAAGGGACGGGTTTCAATGTGAATTCCGAAAAATACGCCCTCGTGGATGCGGTGGCTAAAAACATCAAGGAAGACGAATACACGCAGGTAGTGTATTCCCAGGATTTGCCGGTGATAGGATTGAACCAAAACCCCGCTGCAATTGCTCAGCAGGTAGGCGCAAACTTCGTATTGGCCGTAGCTTTGGATCAACCCACTCCCGACAAGAATGTTGACCCACTTGGGTTCCTTTACCAGAGCACGTACTGTACTTCAACTTCAAGGTTGGAATGGAACGGTTATCAATGGA
>CAYVPM010000791.1:0-2729 GCA_964453475.1 uncultured Saprospiraceae bacterium
ATACTTTCAGGCCTTTGTTGATGACGGAATACGCCGCCGGTATCGAGGATGGCGACTACTACCGCTCCTGGTTAACGGAATGAGCATCATGGTAGCGCGGCCTGAAGGCCGCGCTACCAACTTGACAAATAAAATGACAGGCAATTTTCTGGTTTTTTACGTCACACACCCCGACGAAGCGACGGCGATGCGCATTGCTGATGCACTGCTCCAGGATCGCCTCATCGCTTGCGCCAATGTGTTTCCCATGTCGAGCGCGTATTGGTGGGAGGGTAGCATTGTCCGGGAGGGGGAGTGGGTATCGTTATTAAAAACAAGCTTGTTGTTGGAGGCGGAAGTGGAGGCGGCAATTGCCCGAATACACCCTTACCAAACGCCCTGCCTGATGCGCTTTGAGGCGCGGGCAAATCAGGCTTATTGCGACTGGATCGCAGAAAGCACCCGGGATATTTCCTGAACATCGATATCCATCATACAGCGGAAGTGCCCTTTTGGACATTTGTTATACCCGATCTTGGAGCAAGGGCGGCATTTTAATCCCTCGACCTCCATACTCGTGTTGAGCTGTGTGCCCTCGGGGTAAAGGGGGAACATGCCAAATTGCGGCACGGTGCTGCCCCAAACACTGACAATGGGCTTTTTCAAGGCCGCAGCGATGTGCATAAGCCCTGTATCATGAGTGAGCACTGCTGCGGACTGATCTATAACCGAAGCAGATTGGTGGATGGACAGTTGGCCGCATAGATTCACGGTGTTCCCGCCGCCATTTTCGGCCAGGTATTGCCCGGCTGCCATCTCGGACTTTCCTCCCAGCACGGCAACGGGTAGCTGCAGATTTTGACAAATTTCCAGCATTTTTTCTGGCGGCATGCGCTTGGTGGCATGGGTAGCACCGATGACAAAGGCGATAAATTGGCCGTTCTGGAGTTTTGTTGAAAGCTGTTCCAGTGCTACGCTTTCCGACGCAGGGATATGATGATCCAGCCCTTGGCCATCGTATTCAACGCCCAGGTGCTTTGCCGTTGCCAAATAGCGCTGCACAATATGGGTTTCAGGGATGAAGTTGAGCCCCATGTTCACCAGAAGCCATTTTTCAGGGTTCAATTTGTTAAAAGAAGCAGCCGGGCGGCCCAGCGCCAATTTCACCCGCAAGCTGCGCAGGTTGTTGTGCAGGTCGATGACGTAGTCATATTGTTCCGCTTTGAGGGCAGGTATCACTTGGCTGAGCTTCGGTTCAAGGGAAAAAACCTTGTCGACGTTTGGATTGGGTGTTATCAGGCCGGCAAATGCCTGTTTGGTCAGAAAATGCACCTCAGCACCCAGTTGCTGTTTTAAGCAGCGGGCTACGGGCGTAGTAAGCACAATGTCACCAATGGAAGAAAAACGGATCAGCAGGATTTTCATAATCAAAAATGGAGCACAAACCTACGGATACCCGACTCAACCAACCCTTTTCAGGTTGAATTTCTGTACCCGGCGCAGCACAAGCGGCACGTTTTCCAGCACTACCGAATCACTATCGAGCCCAAACCAGTTTTGTGGCGATGCGGTAAACCGTTTCAGGAACAGGTAGGCGCTCATGACGATCTGCTCCCCAAGCGGAAGGTCGTTTTCGTGGGACAAAAATTCCTGAATCAACACAAACCGGAAATCGCCTGTGGTGATTTCATCGCGGCTGATATGGTAGCGTGTGTGGACTTTCAGCTCGTCGTTTTCGATGAGGTTTTCCACCACTTTTTTTAAAAACAGGTTCATCCGCTGCTCCACCCGGAACCCGAGCCGGAATGTGACCTTGTACACATCGTCATGGGATAGGGCATTCACCTTGTATTCCATTGTGTAAGGCTCATCTGTCACTTCGATATGGACAAACCAGTACACATCAGCGCGTTTTGGCTGTGTTTGCAAGATGGAATACAAAATCTTTTCCTCCACTTTTTTGAGTGATTTGGCGCTGCTCAGGAATACCAGGTTGGAGGCGTATTTGGGTATTTCAGGGTCGTTGCTCAGCGCAATGAGTTGGTCGATGTAGTCATTAATTTTTACGTTTTGCACAAACCTGGCCTTGATGCGCCTGGCATAAACCCATATCAGCATCAAGCTGAACAATAGGGAGGCGACCAATACGGTGATAAAGCCACCATCGGCGAATTTAATCGCATTCGCCGTAAAGAAAGCCCCTTCAAAACATAAGTACCAAACCAGGAAAGCCCAGATGAGCCATGATTTTACCCTTTTTACAACGAAAAAGTTGGCAAGCAAAATGGTCGACATCAGCATGGTAATGGTGACGGACAAACCATAAGCTGCTTCCATCGCTTGCGACTCCTGGAAATACAGTGTAACTGCCACACAGCCTGCCCATAGTACCGTGTTTACTGCGGGCAAATAGAGTTGCCCTTTCAAATGGGTGGGAAATATCACCGTCAATTTTGGCAACAATCCCAGGCGTATGGCTTCGCTGACCAATGTGAAAGAACCGGAAATCATGGCTTGGCTGGCAATAACCGCCGCCAAGGCTGCGATGGTAATGCCAAAAGGCAAAAACCAGTCGGCCATGATGCCATAAAAAGGGTTGATCAACTCGTTTGGCCGGATTTCAGGGAGCGTCTGCCCTTCAAATTGAAGGCACCAGGCTGCCTGGCCCAAATAATTTATCAGCAAGCAGGTTTTTACGAATACCCAACTGATGCGGATATTTTCTTTGCCACAATGCCCCAGGTCGGCGT
>CAYVPM010000792.1:0-2726 GCA_964453475.1 uncultured Saprospiraceae bacterium
GAAAACCAGACGTTGCCGCGACTGTCCTCCAGCGTATGATAAACGGGCGATGGCAAGCTGTCGACGAGGATGTCGTGGCTGCCGTTTTCGGGGTGGTATTGCCATATTTCATGGCAGCTTTTGGGCATGATGAAGATCCGGTTTTGGCTATCGACAAATACCGGCGTATTATACATTTTGGTGCCGAACCAGACAAAACTATCGGGTTTTACTGCGTGCAGTAATTCACCCTGCGGGTTGAACAAACGCAAGCCATCGACATTGTTGCTCCACCAGATATTGCCTTTCAAATCCTCTGCCAGGGAATAAAAAGGCATCCGGAAAAATTTGGCGCGGGCAATCTGTTGAAATTGAACCTGTTCCGGTTGAGCACGGACTCCCAGGTCACAGCGATACAGGAATTGGTGTTCTTCAGTACAGGTTATCAGCCAGGCTACTGCTTTTTGGGTCTGGTGCACGCCCGTTATTTTTCCCTGTAACCCCTTCAGGGCAGACAAGTTTTTCCAAACGTGGGTATGGATATTGAGTGCGTATAACTGGCCGTCGGCCACCACCCAAATCGTGGAGTCATTGATGTTTAAGAGGCCCTCAATCAGGATGTTTTCACCCGGGAAAGCAATATTCGCCAGCGGATCGTTGCCGTATTTAACAAACTTGTGTCCATCGTATCGCTCGATGCCTTGCGAAGTGCCAAACCACATGAGTCCGCGGCTGTCCTGCGTCACGGCAGTAACGTTCCGGAACCCCAGTCCGTCCTCAATCGTGAGTGCCTGGGGCTTTGGAAGTCGTTGGGCGAGGAGCGCCGGAGGGAACAAAAACAGGGATAAAATGAAACATTTTACCCAGTAATTAATGGATGCCATTTCAACGGCTAAGGTATGCTATTTCTGTTTTCATCACATCAAGATGTGATGCTTCGGACAATTTCCATGTTGTACCTTTACCATATGAAACCAATTAGTCTTGCAGTTGTAGAAGATGATCCGGTAGTCAAAGACAGCCTTGAAACTTTTTTCGGGAATAACCCCGAATTTGAAATGCTGGGCGCCAGCAATTCTGTGGAGGATTTTCTACAATCCTTCAAATCGAACGCCATTGCAGGTCCGAACATATTGTTGCTAGACATTCAACTTCCGGGTATGTCGGGCATTGATGGTATTCCCCATATAAAAGGATTAATGCCGGGAACCAACATCATTATGCTCACCACGTTTGAAGATAGCGAAAAAATATTTGCTGCCTTATGTGCGGGCGCTTGCTCCTATTTGTCCAAACAAAGCTCATTGTTCAATATTTTGGAGGCCGTGCTCACCGTGAGCCGAGGCGGGTCATATATGTCGCCCTCCGTGGCTCGGAAAGTAGTGGAGCATTTTGCCGCCAAGTCGAAAAAAACAAGCAATGTGCTTACCGAACGACAGTACGAAATAGTGCAGTGTATCGAAGAAGGATTGAGTTATAAAATGGTAGCCGACCGGCTCGATTTGTCCATCGACACCGTCCGGACGCATATTATGCATATTTACCGAACCTTGAATATCAACAGTAAGGGCGAGTTGATTAAGTGGTCGATGGAAGGGAAGGTGTAGGTTGATCGGTTTTTTGGGCGATGTCTTAGAATTTGTAGAACTAGGCGGCTTTTATTTCACTGCCCGGAGGGCTCAGTTTTGAACCTTCTATCCGAGTAGAAGCTCCGACGCTCTGAATAGTTGCAATCATTTTGAGTTGTCTAAGGTTTTTACCTTCCAAACGCTCAACCGAAGACCATGAGGCATCAAATCGGTCAATCCGGCTTATTACACTCAATATCTTCCAACTCAATCTTAGATCAAAATGGTAAACTTTCGCTTACATAGGGGCAAACCTAAATTACCCCTACCAATTATGAGCCGATTTGAGCCGATTATTTTGTTTTTTGAGCCGATATTTATGCTATCCTTGCACGTCAGCATGGACGTTGTGCCGCCCTGCGTTGGGCTTTGAGCGTTGGCTTTCGGCGGCATTGGCGACCATGCATTGTTCGGCGTTTCATTTTCGCTCAGTTATTATTAGGTCTTTGAAATAGCCCTCAGTTCCAACATCTACCCATAATCCAATCGCTCCTGATGTGATGTCGCCGTGTTTCAAATCACTCACAATCAATGAAGGCTGTTTACCATCATTCAAAAAAAGTTTGGCTTCTTTTCCTATCACAACGATTTTCATTTTTATCCACTCGTCAAGGCTCATATCAGCGTATGTTTCGTATTGACTGGGTGCTTCTTTCCGAAGTCGTTCAAATTTGAAATCTGGATAAGAAAAATATTGGATAGAGCGGTTTCTCCGAAGTTGATTTTCTGACCTGCCATTTGTTGGGCGTAGGTAAATACACTCGAACTTTGAATTATCTTCATTAACCCTGAATGCTATTCCTATAAACCCTCTGGCAAATTCAGGGGCATTTGCCAGAAGTCTGCTTTTGACTTTTACTTCGATTACTCCATCCTTAAAATTAATATTTTTTATTCTTGCAAAAGTTGGCTCGTCAAATTCTTTGATTAGAGTATCCTTGACTACTTTTATAATTTTCTTCCCTTTAATTTTATCATGCGAAACTTGTGTTTTAACTGCTTCGGTTGTTATATTATCTAATTTAGAGGTTCGGCACATTAGGTTTGACAAACCAAGCAAAGCAACTAATATTATTATTTTATTTTTTTTCATTTTTTATTTTTCTCGTTACGCCGAAC
>CAYVPM010000793.1:0-2721 GCA_964453475.1 uncultured Saprospiraceae bacterium
CGCTACCGGAACAGCGGCATCATTCAAAAAAGCCTGTGAGCGCAGCAGGGGCAGTTTGTAGTCCTGCGCCTCGCCGCCGTAAGTGACGAATATGGTCGGGATGCAGAGGGTTTTGCCTTCGCCTACTTCCATGATGAAAGCCGGGCTGCTGGGGTCCCAAACCGTGTAGCCCCGCGCTTCAAAAGTGCTGCGCATGCCGCCAGAAGGGAAGGAGGAACCGTCAGGCTCCTGTTGTACCAGGGCAGAGCCGGTGAACTCTTCAATCACGCGGCCGTCGTGGGTGAGGGTAAAGAAGGAGTCGTGTTTTTCGGCGGTTTTTCCCGTCAGCGGCTGAAACCAGTGCGCAAAGTGGGTGCAACCATGCTCTTCCGACCAGTTTTTCATGCCTACAGCGATCACGTCGGCGATGTCGCGGGTGAGTTTTTGCCCACTCTGGACTGCGGCTTTTACAGTGAGGTAAGCATTTTCGGGCAAATGCCTTTTCATTGCTTCGTCGTTGAAAACGTTTTCAGCGAAGTAGGAAGCAATTTTTTCTGCGATACCTTGTTCAAATTCTGCTGAAAAAGGCTCCAAGCGGCTCTCCATGGTTTGGAGTGCGTTAAAACGTGAGAGGGACATATTGTAGAGTGATGAGTTATGAGAGATAAGAGATGAGTTGCAATTGTTACTGGGCACTGAATGAATCATTGAGAAACCCTGATGCCGAATCGAGGGAACCTTTGGCGGATGCATGTATTAAAATGGCACAATGGCCAAAATGGGTATCAATTCACACAACGTTGTCGGGTGTCGGTGAAATAGAAAAAAAGCGGGGAAACAAATTGAAATTGGGGGCGGCCTTTCCATTTGCCGAGCGGGGTCGGCATCTCCGAAAACTGTAAGAAGAACGAAAGAGTGCGCAATGGCATCGTTAAATTGGGTAATGCCTGATTGAAGCTGCAAAATTACGCGATTTCTGGGAAAAAATGAATTTCTGGGAAATTTTCGGAAGCGTTAACAAAGTAGGGATTCGAAATTATTGGAACGAATCAGGTTTTTTCCTTTTTTAAAAATTGGAAAAACGGGGATTTGGTTGACACATATTTTTTTCGCCGCATATTTTTACCATGTAGGGTTTTTGCCACAGAGGTTTTTTTACCACATAGTTCACAGTAGTTCACATAGTTTTTACCACATAATTCACATAGTTTTTACCACATAGTTCACAGTAGTTCACATAGATGGTGTACGCTTGGTCGGCTATGTGAACTACTGTGAACTATGTGGTAAATATCCCTAAGTGGTAAAAAAACCAGCGTGGTAAATAACTAACTCAATGGTGCAAAAAACCTGCGTGGTAAAAGTTGCGTTAATTTTTCAGTCGTTCCAGGTACTTTTCCCAATCCTCCGCTTCATCAATATCGGTGAGTTCTGGCAAGAGGGCGTATGACTTGCCAAGCGCCTCTATTTTCTCAAGCGTACGCGCCCGCACCGTATCCGTGCTCCATTCTATTTTGCGGAAAACGCTCGTTTCCATTGTGCGCATCCCCAGCAAGTAGTACCCGCCATCGGGCACCGGCCCCACCACAAAATCAACAGCATCGAGCCGTTCAAAAGCATCGTTCAGCAACGCGCCATTCAATTCCGGACAATCGCTGCCTATAATCAACACCTTTTCGGCCCCTGCTGCGAAGGCATTTTGAAACGCATTTTCCATCCGGGCGCCCAGGTCACCCGGCGATTGCAGTTTTTTCTGAAACAAATCTGCGGGCCAATCATCCTGCTGTTGCGCCATTTCCGTGTAGTACAAATGCCTTTCAGCCGCTGCCTCCAGTGCTGCAGCGCGGGTTTTTTCCAGTAATATATGGTAAATCCGCAGCGCTTCGGCATCGCCTAAAGTGCGTGCCAGGCGCGTTTTTACCTTGCCCAATTCCGGGTTTCGGATGAAAACCAGCAGTACGTTTTTCATGGTTTGTAGCTTCTTTGAAAGATGTTTTTAGGGTTGTAAGGGGTTGGGTTTTGGGTTGGGTTTTGGTTTCGTGAGCCTGAAGGCTCTCTTCCGGACCGCGTGAACGCGGTGCTACCTCGCTCTCGCGCTTAAATTTGTTTGTTGGGTTGCAAAAAGAGACCTGGAACCTCAAAACCAGAACCCGCTTAGTATGTTTACAGATTTGCTGTTATAGTTAACGCAAAGTGGTCGTGAATGTAAGTATGCTGCAATCAATTTAAAACCGGGCTTTTGTTTTTTACCCGTCGAAGCCCTTTTTCAGGGCGTAGGAGGTCACTCAATCATTCAAAATCAGGTGAATCAATCATCATAAATCACAAAAATCAAACGAATCATAGTATATGTTCACAGGCATTATCGAAGCACTCGGCGCCGTCAAAGCCATCGAAAAGGATCGTTCCAACGTCCATTTCACGGTGGAAAGCCCTATTTCAGCCGAGCTGAAAATTGACCAAAGCGTTAGCCACAATGGCGTATGCCTCACCGTGGTGGCCGTGGAAAATGGCTGCCACCGCGTCACGGCCATCGAAGAAACGTTGCGGCGCAGCAGCCTGGGCGCCTGGGAAATTGGTTCTCTGGTCAACCTCGAGCGCTGCCTCCCCATCGGTGGCCGCCTCGACGGGCACCTGGTGCAAGGCCATGTAGATGACGTGGCCGAATGTGTGGAAGTACTGGAAACCGGCGGCTCCTGGCAATACCGTTTCCGCTACCGCCCCACTGCGCAACACCTGCTC
>CAYVPM010000794.1:0-2720 GCA_964453475.1 uncultured Saprospiraceae bacterium
AATCGGAACCCGCAACTCGCCCGCGCTGATGACCCTCGCCTGGTCGCGGCACTTCATGTGGGATGGGGCAGTGAATCACCTTGATATGCAGGCACTCGCCCCCATCGCGCATCCGGCGGAAATGGACCATTCCATTCAGCAGGTAGTTCAAAAAGTCGGGGCAAACCCGAAATACCGCGCCTTGTTTTTCAATGCTTTTGGCGACAGTACCGCAACAGGCGAGCGCCTGCTGAAAGCTTTTTCACAGTTTGAATTGACCATCATTTCTGCCAATTCGAAGTATGACCGCGTACAATCGGGCGCAGAAAACTTCTCGGAGCAAGAGCAAAACGGCTACAGGCTTTTCCAAAAAAACTGCGCCAGTTGCCACGCCGAGCCTTTTTTCACCCATTTCAATTTTGAAAAAAACGGCCTCCCCCTCGACACGACTTTGAACGATTTTGGCCGTATGGGCATCACGAAAAATCCACAAGATTCGCTCAAATTCAAGGTGCCAACCCTGCGAAATATTGAATTCTCTGCCCCATATATGCACGATGGGCGTTTCCGGAAACTGCGACAAGTCATAGAGCATTATGCCACAACGCGTGCGCTGGAGCACAAAATTGAACTTTCAGCCAATGACAAAGTGGACTTGGTGGCTTTTTTGCTGACGCTGACGGACAAGGATTTTTTGTTCAATCCCGATTTAGGATTTTAAGACTTATCAATTATGAAAAAGGTCATCACCTTTGGAGAAATCATGCTACGGCTTGCGCCGCCGGGGTTTCTGCGGTTTTCTCAAGCAAGCGCCTTCGAGGCGGTATTTGGAGGGGCTGAAAGCAATGCTGCCGTTTCACTGGCCAACTTTGGCATACCCGTCGATTTTGTGACGCGGCTGCCGGCCAACGACCTCGGCGATTGTGTCCTGATGGATTTGCGCAAACACGGTGTCGGCACGCAAAAAATCATTCGCGGAGGAGAGCGGCTGGGCATTTATTTTTTGGAAATGGGGGCGGTAAGCCGGGGGAGCAAAGTTGTCTACGACCGCGCACATTCTTCCATGGCCACCATTCAGCCTGGGATGATTGATTGGGAGGCGGTGTTCCAGGATGCTGGGTGGTTCCATTGGTCGGGTATTACACC
This sequence comes from uncultured Saprospiraceae bacterium, assembly GCA_964453475.1. Classification (GTDB taxonomy): domain Bacteria; phylum Bacteroidota; class Bacteroidia; order Chitinophagales; family Saprospiraceae; genus M3007. Next base: position 1,126 of record CAYVPM010000794.1, read on the forward strand.
AGCTATTTCACAAAGCGCTGCGGATGTTTGCGCAGCCGCCATCAAAGCTGCCAACCAACTCGGCATTACGGTTTCTACCGACCTCAATTACCGCAAAAATCTGTGGCAATACGGTAAAGAACCCTCTGAAGTGATGCCTGCGCTGGTGGCAGGCTGTGATATCGTATTGGGTGGCAAAGAAGAGGCCGAAATCTATTTTGGTATCCATCCTGACACCAATAGCGAAGAGGAAAGCCAGGAAACGGAAACATGTTTATCTGTTTGTCAACAGATCACAAGCCTGTTTCCAAAGGTTAAGGTAGTCGCCATGACCCTGCGAAAATCGGTAAGCGCATCCCATAATAGCTGGTACGGGCTGCTGTTCGACGGCAAAAAAATATACCATTCACGCAAATACGAAATCACCCACATGGTGGATCGGGTAGGCGGCGGCGATAGTTTTATGGGGGGCTTGATTTATGGAATGCTCACGTATGGGCAAGATTACCAGTCGACCCTTGATTTTGCCATTGCTGCTTCCTGTTTGAAGCATACCATTTACGGCGATGTGAATCTGGTGACGGTAGCGGAGGTGGACAAACTGCGGAGCGGCGACGGTAGCGGCCGCGTAAGTCGATAAGTTTATGCTGGAACAGTTGTTTTAGGACACTGCAGTGGCGCCTGCGACAGCTTTCACAACCTTCTACGCCGATCGCCAGCGCGCACAAAATCACGCCAGGGTCTTGCTTTTTACGGAAGCAGCGCGCCCCCAATTCACCTTTTCCCCCTACCCTGCTACAATTCCCCAAATACCCGCGTACCTTTACGCCCTCAATTCTAACATCTTCAACGCTACTATGCTATGACTTTCATGGATTTTGAAAAGCCCCTCGAAGCCCTTTTCGAGCAGTTAGAAAAACTCAGAGAAGTGGGTGAAAAAGGAGAACTCGACGTGTCAGATATGGTGCGCGAACTGGAAGGCAAGATTGAGACCAAGCGCAAAGAGATTTTCGAAAACCTCAACGGCTGGCAAAAAGTACAGCTTTCCCGCCACCCGGAGCGGCCATACACCCTGTACTACCTGGAAACAATGTGCGAAAAGTTCGTGGAACTGCACGGCGACCGCTATGCCGGCGACGACCACGCCATCGTGGGTGGCCTGGCCGATCTGGACGGCCAAACGGTCATGTTCATCGGGCACCAAAAAGGCGTGAATACCAAAATGCGGCAATTCCGCAACTTCGGTATGGCTAACCCGGAAGGCTACCGAAAAGCCCTGCGCCTGATGAAACTGGCCGAACGCTTCGACATTCCTGTGGTGACCCTCATCGATACGCCTGGCGCATTCCCCGGACTGGAAGCAGAAGAGCGCGGCCAGGCGGAAGCCATAGCCCGCAATCTCTTTGAAATGGCGCAACTGAAAGTGCCCATTCTTTGCTATGTGATTGGCGAAGGCGCATCGGGCGGCGCATTGGGCATCGGCCTGGGCGACCGGGTATTTATGATGGAATACACCTGGTACTCGGTTATTTCGCCAGAATCCTGCTCTTCCATCTTGTGGCATTCCTGGGATTTCAAGGAACAGGCCGCCGAAGCCCTGAAACTGGATGCCGACA
>CAYVPM010000795.1:0-2720 GCA_964453475.1 uncultured Saprospiraceae bacterium
CGGTGTTCTCCGGCGCATCCTTGATTTGCCGTTTGATCACTTTTTCACACTCGGCGTACTGCTCCAGGTTCATCAGGCAATCCACGTAGCGGGTGAAATAGTATTCGCTGCGTTTGTCTTTTTCCAGCAGCTGGTTGTACAGGGCTGCGGCTTTTTCAAACTCGCCGTCGGAAAAGTACTGGTTCGCCAGGTTGGGGTCCTGGGCCTGTAAGGGGTTGGTGTTCAGGCCGATGAAGAAAATAGATAAAGCAATGGATAGCAAGGTGCGCATGGGCATTGTGTCAAATTTGTATGGGTGGGGTGGGGGCAAAGATAGGGGTAATAACGTTGGAAGCGGGGGTGTTGTTTTGAGGGATAGGTCATCTATTACTTCCAAAGCAACATTTCTCCTTTGGTATTGATATGAAAGACTTCGGTGTAAGGCAGTTGCAGCACCTGCGCCCGGCCATCCCGAAAAGGTGTTGCAAAATCAAATCGGCAAGGGATTTTTGTAACAGCCTGGATGTGGCCTTTTTTGTCTTTTTCACAGGCCACCCATCCCCATTTTCCTTTTTGTTGGACGCGAACCCAGCCATTCTCTTCGGCGGCATAACCAATTTTTTCATAAAGGCAGGGCAGCAAAACATTGTAATCGGGGGCAAAAAGGCCAAATAAGCCATTTTGTTCCAGCAAATAAATCCGGTAACCCACCGGGGTAATACCGTAATATTGGGCAGGAAGCATCGTATCCAGCTTTGGGCTAAGGATGCCAAGAAGGTCTGATTCATTTCTGAACAAGTACAATCCGCCCCATGTATGCTCAAATGGTGCTATTACAAACTCGTTTGGGCTTAGCGTATGGACTTTGTTATTTATGTCCACGCCAACTACAGACTCTTTTTCAAAGGTGTCAATACAGTGATAATAATGTTCAAAATGACTTGAACCCAAAAGTATGATGCCCCCTTCATTTGGGGCAAATCCTTGATCAGGGTAAATAGCTTCTATCTTCTGAAAATGAGGAGGTAAAATAATATTGCCAAGTGTGTCAATTACGCCATTTCCAGTTTCAGTACTCACCAATGCCAACCCATTGTCAAATGGCCAGGCACTCAAGTAATCAGCAGGTATCCTCCATTGGGCGGACTTGTCTAAAAAACCAACTTTATCATTCTTGGATGCAACAGCCAAACCATTGGTAAATGGAAATTCTAGGCCAGTATTTGGTAGGATTACCCAGTTACCATTGGTGTCCAGCGCAGCAATTTTCTCACCAGGCATTCCCACATAAACGAGTCCATCTATAATAGCAGGAAATGCAAGCCCAGACAAGGAATCAAATTGATGCAGAACCTTGCCATTGGTATCTATCAAAAGTGTAATTGAATCGGATTGAACAAAGGCTTTTCCATGAACAAATGGTTCGGCCGCTGTATATACCGGCTTTAGGGCCCAATTTCCGGTGCTGTCCAAAAAACCAAAATAATCTCCTTGTTGAACCCTTGCCCTGTTGCAGGAAAAACCTGGAATAGCATCAAATTGGGCTGGGATAACAACCTTACCCACCTTGTCAATGAATCCGTATTTGTTATTTAATGAAAATGAAGTCAGGTTTTGGTTTTGATAAAATTCGTTGTAGTCATATATGTGGAACGCCAAAAAATCAACCATAATAGCCAACCAGTTGCCAAACCGAAGGTTGTACGTCCGTGGATAAATTTCTATTTCCTGATAATAGGGCTCATTTCCAAGCCCATCAGTCATGGTGTAGCCGTCATTCGTTTTGAATATTGAATATTTGGTGTCGGGGTTGCGTTTTACATGTTCATACCCGAAAAGATCAGGCTCGTTCAAGTTTACATTTATCCAAATAGAATCCTTTAATACCAGCAAAGTGCTGTCATTGATTTTTTCAAAATCTTCAAAGGCTGGGGCTTGGAGCATATTGATGTGGAATCGGCCGTCTGGGTATTTTTGATCGGGAATGGTGTCCAGCACAATGAAATTCTTGCCCACAACAAGGTGAACAAAATCTCGGGTTGAGGCGATGATTTGGCCATTCAGGTCAATTATTGCTGTAGTGTCGCCCAAAACCACCTGCGCATGGCCATTGACAAAAGGTTCGGCATGGTCGAATTTGTAATCAATGATAACTTTGTCCTCCGAATTTATATAGCCCCATTTATCCTGTTTTATTGCTGGCGCCAACCCGCCCGAAAAAATGCTGCAGCTAATGTATTGGATCGGTATCTGTATGCTGCCGTTTTTATCAATAAACCCCCATAAACTGTCTTGTTTTACATTTGCCAACCCATTTGAAAATGACCAGGCCTCGTCATATCTCGGTTGAATGACCCAGTTGCCGGAATAATCTATATACCCCCATTTATGGTTTAATTTCGCTGGTGCTAAACCCTCGAAATAAGACCAAATATCATCAAATTCAATTGGCACGACCAGGTTGCCTTTTTTATTGACAACGCCAAATTTATTCCCGAGCCTTACAGGGGCGAATCCTTCCGAGAAAGGGCCGATGTCGCTATATACGGGTTGTATCACGACGTTTCCCAATGAATCCAACAAGCCCCACAAGCTATCTCTGTAGATTGCCTTGATGTAGCCGTCGGGCCTGCCTGGAATATCAATGCCAAAAATGCTTTCTGAGTCGACGGAATAAATTGCCGTGTTTTTATATATCGGCATGTGATAATAATCAAAGGTTAATGGGTCTTTATCTGGAG
>CAYVPM010000796.1:0-2719 GCA_964453475.1 uncultured Saprospiraceae bacterium
TAAAATGATTGTAGCATTTCGTCATTCATAACCACTTTGCGTTGACTATATTATTTGAAGCTGTTGTTGGCCTTATTTGATGCTTGAGCGATAATATTTAATGTAGGGTACGTTCCGGCTTCCGTACTTTCGCAGGTGTAATCTCAACTTTTGTTTCAAACATGCCTACAGCGCTCATCATTGTATTCGTCGGCTGCATCATTTTCATGTCGCACTGGTTTTCGGCGCTCTTTGCCCGCACAAAAATACCAGATGTGCTGTGGTTATTCACCATTGGGATTTTGTTGGGGCCAGTTTGTGGGGTGGTGCAGACGGACGATTTTGGGGCCGTTGGGCCTGTGTTTACCACGATTACGCTGGTGTTTATTTTATTTGAAAGCGGTATCGATCAGCGTTTGGAAACATTATTTGATTCGCTTGGCGGCACCGCGAAGATTACAACATATAACTTCCTGGGATCAAGTTTGGTTGCAGGCGGGATCGCCTATTTGAATACAGACCTGGGTTTTTTACGCTCCCTGATGCTGGGAACCATCGTTGGCGGTACTTCTTCCGCAATGGTAACGACTTTGGCGCGGCAGTTTTCCATGAGTGAAAAGACCCGCACGATTTTGATTCTGGAATCGGCGTTCTCAGATGTTTTTACCCTTGCTGTGCCGCTCACGTTGCTCACCGCTTACAAAATCGGGAAGGTAGACGTGGCCTTTGTGACAGGCCAGATGATCGCAGCATTCATTTTGGCCACCATGCTGGGTGTGGCAGGGGCCTTAGGCTGGGCTGCGCTGTTGAATAAAATGCGCACCCTGCAGAACACGGTTTTTACCACTCCGGCATTCGTTTTTATCGTGTATGGGATTGTCGAGTTGCTCAATTTTTCCGGCCCCATCGCAGCCCTGGCATTTGGCATTACCTTGGGCAACATGGATGTTTTGGGCCCACCCATCATGCGCAGGGCGATGACCTTGAAGCCAATTTCGCTCAACGAAAATGAGCGGGCGTTTTTTTCGGAAGCGGTATTTTTGCTCCGCACTTTTTTCTTCGTGTACATCGGGATTTCGGTTCACCTGGACAATTGGTGGTTGTTGACTTTGGGCGCTGTCATCACTGGAGCCCTGTTTCTGGCACGGATCCCAATTGTCCGCATTTCGGTGCCGCGCATCACATCCACCAAGGACGCCACCTTTATGGCAACCATGATACCCAAAGGCCTGGGCGCTGCCGTACTGGCTTCATTGCCCGTTCAGCAAGGTGTTGAAGGCGGAGAAATGATCCAGTCTATTGTGTTTTCCATTATCTTGTTCACCACCCTTTTTACCACTATTTTGACGTTTTTGGTCGATAAAACATGGCTTGCGCAAGTTTATGGCTGGATTTTCAAATTGCTTGGGTTGGGGAAAATACCGCCGGAAGTACCTGCAGAAGCAGAACCTCCTCTCCTGGAGAAAGCTGCAAAAACACCCGCCAAAAAAACACCCGCCAAGAAAAAACGAAGCAAGCCCAATCCATGACCTGTTTGCCCAGGCATACATTTTGGGACTTTCATTCGTTTATCAACCGAAACGTAAGTTTGCACGCTATTACCTGATTTAAACCTACATTACATTGATTTCGAGCTACTTGAATAGTACCATAACAAAAGTGGAAATTTGCCGATTTGCGTATCGCAGCCTTTTGAAGCCTCCAAACGCAGGACTGCTGCTGCTGCTCGCCCTATTGTTCCCCTTAACGGTACTTGCCCAAACACCAAGCCCTGCTTCTCCCACTTCCCGCCGTCCACCCGTCTCCGTCCTCGCTACGCCGAGCGGCGCATCTTCGGTACCCCAACCCGCCTCCGCCAAGGCTACGGCGGGTAAACCGTCCACCGTCGACCGCCCACCGTCCACCGTAAACCAGGATACGCAAAAGCTCAAGATCGAAACTGCCCTGCTCATCGAAAATTTCAGGAAGCGCGACCGGGAAGCCCAGAAGCTGAGCGGGAATGTGCGGTTGCGGCAACAGGACATCCTCATTTTCTGCGATACTGCCATTATTGATAGAGACGATGCCATTCTGAAAGGAAACGTCGTGATTCAGCAGGGCGATTCAGTGAAGGTTTTTTCCGACTCCACCCATTACCGGGCGGACACAAAAATTGCAGACCTGTACGAAAACGTGGTGCTGGAAAACGGCAAACAACAGCTTTTTACCAAGCGAATGCGCTACAATGCAGCCACCAAAGTAGCTGAATACCATACGGGCGCCACCATGAGCAATGGAAAAAGCCAGCTAAAAAGCCGGCACGGCTACTATCACGTCAATGAAAAGCGCGTGTTCTTCAAAGGTGATGTGCTGGCTACCGACCCCGAGTTTACCATGCGCACCGACACCATGGAGTTCAACACGGAAACCCAGATTGTGACCTTTCTGGCGCCTACCCTCATCAGTCAGCCAAAGGGCAAAATTTATACGGAAGGTGGTTTTTACGATATTGAGAACAATTTCGCAGAATTCGATCAAAACCCCCAGTACGAACGCGAGGGCCAGCGCGGAAAAGCGAAAAAAATGCGCTACAACGGCGCCAGCAAGGTGTACACCCTCGAAGGCGATGCGCATATCGACGACAAAGCCAAAGGTCAGGAAACCCAAGCTGACGTTATTTTTTACCTGTCGGATGTCGATAAAACAATCCTGAAGGGCAACGCCCATTTTAAAGACAGCCTCCGCGACATCCGGGGCGAGG
>CAYVPM010000797.1:0-2717 GCA_964453475.1 uncultured Saprospiraceae bacterium
AGGATATGGCCGGGTTCACGGTGAGTTGGGAGAAATAGAAGCAGGGCGACTCCATGTAGGAAAGTTCATTGGCATTGTAGTCGTCAACAAGGTTCGTGACCCAGGCATTTTGCCCGCTGGCAGCAGCAGGGATGCTGGTCTTGTTGGGTGCGCCAAACTCAAAACTGGCGGCTCCTGTGCCACCTGAGCTGACCGTCCAGCCACCGTTCCAATTTTCAAAATTCTGGTTGTACGGCGAGAGTAAGCGGTTGGTGAAGTAATAGGTGAAGGTATCGTTGTGTACGTCCTGGTCGCCTACAAACTTGCTATAAGCCACGATCACGTATTCGCCGGGCTCAGAAAAATCGTAGGTCGTTTCAAACTCGAACACTTCAATGCTGTCTTTTCCCAGAACATTGGTATAAACCCCGTCGTCGGGTTTAGAAATATTCACTTCTTCCCCATTCACGGTATAGCGCATGTTGATGAGTGATTGCGGGGCAGCGCCGAAGTTTTTCAACAGGATACGGACTGTGTCCAGACCAAGGTCGCAGCCCGATGTTGGGCTGACGACACCGATGATGCCCACGTCTTTCGTCCAGTAGGTTTCAAAGGAAATAGGCCCCGATACCAGGCTGAAGCCGCCAATCGTATCGCAATCCTGTTGGATATACGCATCGTACCAGGTCTTTTTTTGCAGCCCGGTTATGGTGATTTTAGGTATGCTGGTCGTCACGGTATCACCAGCCCCGGCTGCGAGGTTGAATCCTTGCAGGCCGTAAATGATCTTCCAGCGAACGGCAGGGTTGGGGCTGGCGGGGTTGGCTTTCCAGGCCAATTTGACATAGGTGTCCCACACATTGTCCACTTTGAAATTGAGGGGCGCAGAGCAGGTCACACAAGCGCCAATACCGGAGTACAGGGTGCCGGATGGGGGCATCAACGGCGAAGCTGCCTGAGCAACAACACTGCCAATATTGTCAAGTATCGTATACGAAACTTCTCCAAGGAAAGCACCGGCTGCCCAGGTGAAGGTCAGCGGCTGCCCGTTGAAAACGTCGAAAGTCAGGGTGTCGGCGAAGCCGATAGACAAAGTGAACTGGGTCGTTTGGTTGCCAGTTTTAACCGTCAGAATACCGCCATTCCAGCCATCGCCGTAAGTGTCAGCCATGATGAGGGTGTATTGGCAAGTAGTCGTTTGCCCGGAGAGCCTGGGCGTGAAAACGGTCAGAAGGGCAAAAAACGGGAGCAGTGGTAGAAATTTGCGATACATTATGTCAGGTGTTGTTGTAGCTTCAAAGGTAATCTAAGTCCCAAAATTGAAAGACAAAGAGCGCAATTAGGCTTGTTTTTGCCAAAAAAAAGACCCCGCAAGCACAAGGCAAGCGGGGCCAACGGGAGGAAAATGGAAGCGCGGGTTTGGGACAACCCCATGCCGCGTGTTTATCTTTGAGTATTAAACGATGTAAGAGCGCTCTTTAATACGTGGCGACACAATCATAAATAAAACAGCTGTGACACCGCATATGCCGACAAAAAGCCAGAAGAAGTCCTGCCCGTGGAACTGGGCGAAGAAACCGCCGTCTTTGATGTTGTTCTGGATGACGGAAACAAGCACGTTGCCCAGCGTCACTGTGATCAGCCAGCAAGCCATGATGGTCGATTTCATGGAAGGAGGCGACTGCGTGTAGGCGTATTCGAGGCCAGTGATGGAGATAAGCACCTCACCCGCCGTGAGCACGACAAAAGCGATGATCTGCCAGTAAATGTTCGGCGTTTCCCCGGCATCGATCCAGCCCTGGATGATGGCGATGATGACGAATGAAAGCGCCGTGAGCACGAAGCCCACACCGATTTTGCGCAATGGCGTCACCGTCAGGCCCATTTTGTTTAATGCTGGGAAAATGCCGAAGGAGAACAACGGGATGAACAACAGGATAAATGCCGCATTCACAAACGAAATCTGCTCCGCTTCCCATTTGATGCCCAGCCAGTTCAGGTCCATTTTGGTGGCTTGCACCACCCATTCAGATTGGCTTTGGTCCCACAATGCCCAGAATACCGGGATGAAAGCAAAGACCGAAAGCACGCGCCATACAGCGCGGATGCCCGCAATCGCCTCGTCGCCGTATTCTTTGGCCGCAGCGCCAAAGCCGCCGTTTATCAGTGCGTACAGGTTGATGCCTACAAAATTACCCGGCTTGGCAAACCATTGCTTTTTGAACACAAACGCCAAAATGAGGACCAGTATCAACCAGGCGCCCAGCACAGGGCCTACACCCATGTGGAGCATTTTGTCGAAATAAATATAGCTCGCCACCAGCGAGAAGAAGGCTGTGGCAAGAATCACCATCTTGTTCATGTCGAATTTCGGCGGCGGGATGCGGCGGTATTTGTTCCGACCTGCCCAGAAGAAAAAGACCGCGATACCCATCGCAATGGCAGGAACGCCAAATGCAACCGTTGGTCCGTAGTGCGACTTCAGGTAAGGAATAAGCAGGATCGAGAGTACCGAACCAGCATTGATGGAAGCGTAAAACGCGTCGAACGCTTTGGAGATCAGGTGCGAATTGGATTCGTCGAACTGGTCGCCCACGTTGGCAGAGACGCAAGGCTTGATGCCGCCGGCGCCCAAAGCGATCAGCATCAGCGACGTGGTGAACATCACCTCACTGTCGACAGAAAGGGCCACCATTACGCTGCCGCAGGCATACACCATCGACAACCAAAGTATGGTT
>CAYVPM010000798.1:0-2715 GCA_964453475.1 uncultured Saprospiraceae bacterium
ACAATGTCTATGCCTTGAAACTTGATGGGGGCAATGCCTGCCATGCCGATGTTCTGGATCACGCGCAGGTGCGTAAGGTATTCTTGCCCGAAGGTCATCCAAAAGCGTGCGCGGCGCAGGGTTGGAAAGTTCTTTACCAGACTCTCCAGTTCTTCATGGAAGATGAGGTAGGAGCGCTTTGGTCCGATCTCCGGGTAGTCGATGTCCTTCCAGATTTCGTGCGGCTCGGTTTCTACCCATTTGCCGTTCTGCCAGTATTTGCCCTTTTGGGTCACTTCGCGGATGTTGATCTCCGGGTTGAAATTGGTGGCAAATGCTTTTCCGTGGTCGCCGGCGTTGGCATCCACGATGTCAAGCTCATGGATTTCGTCGAAATGGTGTTTGTTGGCGTAGGCGGTGAAAACACTGGTCACACCAGGGTCGAAACCACAGCCCAGCAGGGCCATGATGCCTTTTTCTTTAAAACGGTCCTGATAGGCCCATTGCCAGGAATACTCGAATTTTGCTTCTTCTTTTGGTTCGTAATTGGCCGTGTCCATGTAATTGGTGCCGGTTTCAAGGCAAGCGTCCATGAGGGGCAGATCCTGGTAGGGCAGGGCAACGTTTATAAGCAAATCAGGTTGGAACTTTTGGATAAGTGCCACTGTTTCGGCTACATTGTCGGCATCAATGAGCGCGGTCTCTATTTTTTTGCCACCGTATTTTGCGTGGATGGCATCTGCGATGACATCGCACTTGGATTTGGTGCGTGAGGCGAGCATGATATCGCCGAACACATCGCGGTGCTGGGCGCATTTGTAGGCAACAACGCGGCCTACACCGCCGGCGCCAATGATGAGAACTTTAGACATTGCTTGATTTTTGTTAAATGGAGCGCAAAAATAGGGAGAAAAACGGGGACTATTCCAAGTAAAGTACCTGTTTCTGCATACTTTAGCGTTCTAAATTTGATGCATCCGCAAAAAATTAATCAACACTTTACCTCCTTGCAACCGAAGACCCCTCCCTCAGCTCCGCGACATATCCTTCAATCCGAACCCGATTGAGGAATACGCACCCATGCAGTCGCTGCACACGCAGGTCTTCGACCGTTTTTGTGAAGACGGTTGGACGTACTGGGCGGATCTGCTTTTTCGCCGGAACTATTGGGAATGGCGAGGCCAGCCTTGCCGGGTTGTATTGCTCCGCATCAAATTGGAGGGTTTTGAGTTCAGCAAAAGCCAGCGCAAGAACCTGCGCCGCAATGAAGACCTTACCCTCATCCGTCGGGCCATCAACATCCAGCCGATGCACGAGCTGCTGTTCGAGCGCCATGCACGGCGTTTCACCCACAACCGCCCGCAAAGCATCTACGGCTTTTTCAGTTTTTTCAGCAGCATCATGCCTTGTTACGGGGTGGAGTTCGATGTTTTTAAGGGAGACAAACTGCTGGCGGCCAGCTTTTTCCACATTGGGCGCAAAAGCCTGGCGGCGAACTACGGCATTTACGAGCCCGAAGAATGGCAGCGTGGCCTTGGCACCTATACTATGCTGAAAGAAATCGAATTTGCCATCGAGAACAACCGGGAATACTATTACCCCGGCTTTGTGTACGACGTGCCGAGCGAGTTTGATTACAAACTGAACTTCAACAACCTGGAATATTTTGACTGGTGGGGAAACTGGTATCCGCTGGATCGGCTACCGGTGCGCGATTGGCGGGCGGAGTATGCAGTATGAGGGAAATGAAAATCCCCGCGACCAGAATTAGCTGGCGCGGGGATTTTTGTTATCCACTGAAAGGCACTCCTGAAATTACTTCTCCAGGATATCTTTCAGTGCTGCGAGAGAAGCCAAGTCGCCGAGGGTTTCTTTCTCGTTCTCGACTTTCTTCTGTACTTCCATGATGGCTGCTGCGCTCTCGCCGTCTTCTTTGACGCGCTCCGCTTTCACGACTGCTTCCGCTTTGTACTTCAAATCTTCGAGGTAGCGCGTGTGCGATACGAGCAGGCGGCGTTCGTCTTTGTTGAACTCGATGACTTTTACCGTGAGCACTTCGCCTGGCTCAGGGTTGCTGCCGTCTTCTTTGCGGATATGCTTGGCGGGGCCAAACGCTTCCAGTCCGTGCGGCATCTGGAAAGTGGCGCCCTTGTCGTCACGCTTATTAACGGTTGCTTCGTGGTAGGAGCCAACTGGGAACAGCGTTTCGAACGCGTCCCATGGGTTATCCAGGATCTGTTTGTGGCCGAGGCTGATCTGGCGCTTCTCTTTGTCGATGTCGAGCACGATCACTTCCAGTTCGCTGCCAGGTTTGGCAAACTCGCTTGGGTGTGCGTAGCGCTTCGTCCAGGAAAGATCGCTGATATGGATCATGCCGCCTACGCCTTCCGTCAGTTCGACAAAGATGCCGTAGTTGGTGATGTTCTTCACCACGCCGGTGAAGCGGGTGCCAACAGGGAATTGCTCTTCAATGTCGCTCCATGGATCAGAGGTCAATTGCTTGACAGACAGAGACATTTTGCGGTCGGCGCGGTCAACCGTCACCACGCGGGCTTCGATTTCCTGTCCAAGTTTGAAGAATTCTTTCGCGTGAACGCTTTGGTTGCCCCAAGTGATTTCGCTCACGTGGATCAGGCCTTCAACGCCCGGTTGTATTTCAACGAATGCGCCGTAATCTTCGATGTTGACGATTTTGCCGGTAACGGTAGAACCTTCGCCGATGTCAGCTGCCAGCAC
>CAYVPM010000799.1:0-1629 GCA_964453475.1 uncultured Saprospiraceae bacterium
CCACTACAATCCAGCGGAACCTTCAGCGGTTTGAATTCCGGTACTACCTACACCGTTATGGCAACAGATGCCAATGGCTGCACGGCCACCCTGGTTGTGATGACCAGTGCGGTGCTGGAGCTTGCCCAGGCTTGGGGCTTGACAGTATCGCCGAACCCTGGCAACGGATTGTTCGAACTTACGATGCAACAAGCGCCAGCTGTCTTGCACGCAGAAGTGTTTGATGGGGCTGGCAGGTTGCTGCGTTCCCTGGATTTTGCGCCAAATAGCGGGCAGTTCAAAACGATGCTGGATTTGCAAGACATGCCAAACGGAACCTATATCCTGCGCTTGACCGATGGCAAGCATTGGGGCGGGGTTCGCTTGAGTAAAGTGGAGTAAAACTGTTTTTTTGATACCTGGAAAAGCAGGGCAGGGCGCTGCACTAGATGCCTGCGCTGCTTTTCACCACAATAACCTCTCTGATATTTACAATTGCGCTTTTTGAGCAGATTGGTAAATATTGGAGAGGTTTTTTTGTGGAAAAATGCTCGAAGACTTGGCTATCGCATCAATTCTTTTTGCGTTTCCGCTTAACCTTTCCTTCCAACTTGTAGCTTAACGGCAAGGTATACCGCACCTTTATAGGCGCATCGTCAAAAGACCCCGGTATCCAATTGGGCATGGCATAAACCAAACGTACTGCCTCCTGGCCGCAGCCACCACCAATGTCTCTTAATAACTGGACATCGCTGATACTCCCATCTTTGTTGACTAAAAAGCTGAGCAAAACCTGGCCCTGGATGCCATTTTCTCGTGCAAGGCTAGGGTATTCTAAATTACTGGATAAATACTTGTAAAGTTCCGCCTGCCCTCCTGGAAAGGACGGTAATTGCTCGAAACGGGTAAATGCGCGTTCGGTACCGTCTTCATTGAAACATTCACCTCGGATAAACTTGCCTTGCTCGTACACTTCTTTCCTTTTCAGCTGCCCACTTGTGTAGTAAGAAAGGTTTTCGCCGTGCAATTCATTGCCCAAATAATTATAAACATAGTGCAGCACACCATTCCTGTAGTAAAATTGATGTGCTCCTTCTCTGATGTCGTTTTGCCCTTTCACCTGATATCGGGAATATTTCCCCTGGAAAACCAAGGTGTCTTTTTTGCTAAACCTCCTTTCGAGCGTCAATCCATCGGCCTGTTTTTCTACTATTTCATAGTGTTCATAGTCTTGGGTAGAATCAACTTTCTCATTCAACTTGTTGTAATACACCTTGTTTTGAGCAAAAACAACAATAGGGAGCAGGCAAAACAGCAATGGAGTCAGGTTTCTCATCGAAGTAATTTTTTGTTTAAAAGTTGTCCATAAACGAATCGCAGCCTTATTTCTTACCCAATAAGGCAAACATATTTTTCTTGTACGCTTCTACCCCCGGCTGATCGAAAGGGTTGACCCCCAGCATGTACCCGCTCACGGCGCAGGCTTTTTCAAAAAAGAAAAACAATTGCCCCAGGAAATACGGCGATGCCTCCGGGATGCGGATGGTCAGGTTCGGCACCCCGCCATCGACATGTGCCATACGCGTTCCTTCAGCAGCTTTTTTGTTGATGTAATCGAGTGTTTTCCCGGACAGGTAATTCAAGCCATCA
>CAYVPM010000799.1:1639-2714 GCA_964453475.1 uncultured Saprospiraceae bacterium
TCGTCTTCCGTTTCGAACATGGAAAGATCGTGCTGCGGGCTTCCAATCTCCAACACGGTTTCAAACAAGGAGCGCCGCCCATCCTGGATGTATTGGCCCATCGAATGCAGGTCGCAGGTGAAATCGACAGCTGCCGGAAAAATACCTTTACCGTCTTTGCCCTCACTTTCGCCATAAAGCTGCTTCCACCATTCGGCGATGTAATGGCAGCGGGGCTCATAGTTTACCAACAGTTCGATGTCTTTCCCTTTGCGGTGCAGCAGGTTGCGCAGGGCGGCATATTGCAGGCAAGGATTATCGGCAAATGGCTTTTTATACAACGCTACGCCGTCGGCAGCGCCGCGCATCAATTCATCGATATCGATGCCGGCCACAGCAATAGGCAACAGGCCAACGGCGGTCAGCACCGAAAAACGGCCTCCCACGTCGTCCGGTACCACAAAGGTTTCGTAACCTTTTTGGGTAGCCAGGGTTTTCAGGGCGCCGCGCGCCTTGTCGGTGGTCGCGTAGATACGCGCCTGCGCGCCCGCGACACCGTATTTCTCCTCCAGCTTTTGCTTGAAAATGCGGAAGGCGATGGCAGGCTCGGTGGTCGTGCCCGATTTTGAGATGACGTTCACCGAAAAGTCGCGGTCGCCGATAACATCCAGCAATTGGGTAAGATAAGTCCCTGAAATATTGGTGCCGGCAAAGTAAAGCTCCGGCAGTCCACGCTGGACCTTGGATAGGTTGTTGTAAAAACTGTGCTGGCAGAACTCTATGGCTGCCTTGGAGCCCAGATAGGAGCCGCCGATACCGATGACCACCAGCACCTCGCTTTGCTGCTGAATTTTTTTAGACGCAGCTTTAATGCGCTCGAATTCCGTGCGGTCATAACCAAGGGGCAAATCGAGCCAACCCAGAAAATCGTTGCCGGGCCCCTGGCGGGATTCAAGGAGTGCTGCGGCAGCATTTATTTGAGGCTCAATCGCTTTAATTTCCTGCTCGGAAACAAATTTTTGGCTGTAAGTATAGTCTAGTTGGATCATTGGACGGTGGACGGTGGACGGTGGACGGTGGACGGTAGACGGTGGAC
>CAYVPM010000800.1:0-2712 GCA_964453475.1 uncultured Saprospiraceae bacterium
GGAAACACCGGGAGAGGATATAACATTTGCCGAAAAAGTAGACATGCTGTATTTCTGCGGGCATGGAGATGCCAACCACCTGTATTTTGGAGAAAAAAGGGCAAGTGCCGCCAACAGCGACGATGTAGCGCATTACGACGACATCAAGCTGGGCGATGGCGCTTTAAAATGGCTTGTCCTGGATGCCTGCCAAACCCTCAGCAATACCTTGTTTAACGGCTCATGGACAATTTTCAACCGTTGGACGAAAGTATTCAAACCAGGAAAAGGACTTCGGTACATTTTGGGGTTCTCAACTGTCTGCAAGAATGATAATTTCCGAGGCAAATTCTTTGCTCAATTTCTGAATCCTATTCCTCCAGGTGGCTCAGCAGCTATGGGTGAGCCGATCCGTATCGCCTGGCAATATGCCTGTGAAGAGACTGAGCCAAATGCTTCCGAATGGGCTATTTTGCGCGTCGGTGATGCAATTTCAAACATTGCCAACGACAGGTGGACCGACAATACTGTACCCGACGTGCCGGTTATCCCGGTGGGTGGGAAACAAGCATTTACTTACTTGAAGCGGATTGGGCCCGTGGTCACCACGCCCGAGATCGTCGTTTAAACCAATCCCCTGAGCACTAAAAGAACTTATACATGGCTACTATTTTTCAGACCCCCAAAAGGATGGCCAGTTTCCCCGGATCTGTTGCTGTATTTAAAGTTAAGGACTTGCCCACCCAAACTAAAGGGGCTGATTATTGGAAAAAGCGCATCGAGTTGCTCAGCAATTCGTTTGGGATATCCAATGAAAATACGGTTTATGGAAAAGACTTTATCTACAACCAGCAGGGCCCTTTGCAGCTTAAGTTATACACAGCCAGCGACTCGTTCCTGTTTTTCAACCGCGATTTGGCAGGCAGTTCGATTCCTCCAGCAAAATTGCTCGGGGCCAAACAAGCCAAATTGCGCGCCATAGAAGTAATTCGGGCTCAAGGATTGCTGTACAACGACTCCGGTTCGAAATTTCAAACTTTCTACGCAGGAGCCGGCTACACAGAGGCTCAAACTGCCAATGCAGGTGTTTCCGGTAGTGGAGAATGGTTGGTATCAGACGAATCAGAGCCCTATAAAACCGAAATCCGCTCACATTTCGGCTACCTGCTCCATGGGCTGCCAGTTTTCGGCCCTGGCGCCAAGACCATCATTTCAAATTATGACGATGCCATAAGTGAAGAAATTCACTTCTGGAGGAACCCGGGCCAAATTGTCTTTGAACGGGAGATCATATCCCCTGAGACTGCTATTAGCCGGCTTTGTAAGGAAAACCAGTTTGTAAAGGTGATGAAGCTGCATAAAAAATACCCCGGACAGAGCAGTGGGCGCTTTTACGATGACGTTCAACTGGGCTATTATGCCACACCGCCATCGAACAAGCAGCGGTTCTACATCCCAGTCTATAAAATTCGCGGGACTTTTGAGTCCAGGATCAAGCTCAGCAATCAGAAGCCGAGCAGTTTCAATCAATCCGACAGCACCTTTCGCTACGATTTTACGCATTTTGTTTCAGCCATGCACGGGGATGCTGAAGGGCTTCAAATGAACGATTTTAAAAGGCAGATTGTTTGCTGAGCCCCCTTTTTATCCTTCACCCTTCAACAACCGACTGGCCAGCTTCCGCGCCTCCTGTTTCGGGCTCCTCCACCAGTTGGCCGACAAGGCCGGGACGTATGCGATGCCTTCTTTTTTGAAGTAATTGCGCAGCTTTTCTTCCCATTCGTAGCTTGGAAATTGCGTTTTGGCCAAAACGCCATCAAAAGCCAGCACACTGCTTTGCTCCCCTTCGTTCATGCCCCGGATGAACAGGGGCACGCGTACACCGGCGGCCAGGGTGGATTTCCGCATTTGGGATTGCTCAAAATAGGGACGCAGGGCCAGCTCCACCTCCTCTGAAAAAACCGTCGGCTCAAAGTAGGAGTCTTCATAGTTGAGCAGGGTTTTCATTTTGTTCAGCTGCTCTTCCGCCGCATCGCGCTCGCCGCGTTGCAGGTAATCGGCAAAGGTGACCAGGTGCGAAAGGATACAGGTGCCCAGGAAATTCTTGTCGGAAGCCAAAACGGAGTGCAGCCCCTCCGGAATGGAGTGTGCAACGTAAAATTTTTCGGTGGCCCGGGTCAGTACGACGTGCAACTGGTTGAAACCCAGTTGGCTATTCCAAAAATGCAAATCACGGGTAAGGCTTCCGTTGGCGTTCGTGACGCCGTGGGTGAGCGACAACAGCATGACCTCCACGTGTTGACCTTGAAGCTCGGCAAACTGGTAAACGCCCAAGCCATTGAGGTATAACTGCTGGATTTTTTCCCAGCCGGCCATTTTCAGTTGCCGGATGCGCAACAGTTGTGCTGCGATCAGATCGCGCTGCTGCACCGTAGCGCAGGCAATGCCGACCACGGGGTAAGTATGCGTGGGCTTTTGTTCAATCAGGTTGAGCCAGTCGATGATTTGCCGCGCCTCGGCTTCATTGGTGCCGCTGCGCTCATCGTAGCGCCCTTCCACGTTCACTACTACCGTGGAGTCAAGGGCGCTTCGACCCGATGGTATCCGCTTGAACGGTGTGCCAAAAGCAATTTTATTGAAGCGCACCCAGCCCTCCGGAGTGTCCTGATGCTGATAGTCGAGCGTTAGTGTGGTAGCGCCGATGCCTTTACAAAATTCCAGGATGTCATCTTC
>CAYVPM010000801.1:0-2699 GCA_964453475.1 uncultured Saprospiraceae bacterium
GGTCACAAACACCAGCAAGTCGATGTGGTGGTAAAAGGAGTATTCGTACAAGGCGCCCGCTATATCATCGCTCACCATTTTGCTGAAAATAAAGGGGCGGTCAGGGTTCGCAGAACCGTAATCGATTTCAAAAATTTTGCGCTGGGTTTCCAGCCCTTGTTCTCCACCAGGGCCTACATGGACAAAATGTATCTGCCCGTCGAACCTTTTGGCAAAGGATGCTGCCTGGCGTATGGAAAGTGCGTGCAGCGAATCAAAGTCACTGGCGTACAATACCTGGTTGAAACCCCGATACTCTGCCTCTTTTGGAACAAAAATGACCGGGCTGTGTCCGTTTTTGGACACTTCAATGCTTACGGAGCCAAAAAATTTTTTGCCGATGTTGCCCCGTCCGGTTGTGCCCATCACAATCATATCGGCCTGTTTGGAGTATTCTATGAGTGCCAGATCAGGAGCTCCGTAAATTACCTTGGAGCTGATGAATGGTGTTGTGCTGTGATTGGCCGAGGTGCCTGGGCTGCCCGCAAATTTAGAGGGGGGTGTGTAAGTGACTCCAGCTTCAGCAAGCGCCTCCGTGATAAAGACATCCAATTCAGTTTTCATGGTCGTCTGATACCCTGACAAAAAACCGGAAGGAGAGGGTGTTGCGCCTTCGAAGATGCTGTCCATGGCAAACACTACTTCCATGTTGGCGCCGAGTTGCTTGGCTACCTGCCAGGCAAAACGCAAGGCATTGCCCGACACCGGGCTCATGTCTACGGGCACACTGACGGTGCTCAAACGGAACAGCTTACTTTTGAAAAGATCCTGGTGCTTCAGCAGGTCCATTATTTCCGGCACACTGGGCACCACGCCTTCCGTCAGTACCACGCCTTCAACCATGAGGGCGGGTAGGCCCCGCACGCCGCTTGTTTGAATGGCAACAGGCTCGGACACTTCTAATACCTTGGCATCCATCGTGCTTGCTTCAAGGGCCAGCATCACACGGGCACGTAACAGTTGCGCTGCGGTATCATGTGCGCCAAAAATCTTGATATGCGTTTTGCCGCATCCCGAGCAATTGCCCGTACAATTTTCAGCCTTTTGTGCGGTTTGTAATTCTTTCATGGTCATTCTGTTTGGCTATAAACCAGACTGGAATCGGCAGGTACTTGTTTCGACAAAGCAGTCATGATGTCAAATGGCGTGATGATGCCCACCAGTTCATTGTTATCTACTACAGGAAGTGCATGGAAACGGTTGATCAGGAAAACCTCCAGCACGACATTAATGCGGTCGTCCGGGGCAACTTTGCCCAGCCGTTTGGTCATGATTTCACTGACATGGGTCCTTTCCAGGCGTAGGTCGTTGACAAAGCGGTCTTCAGAATAGTGCGACGCACCACCCATGAAATGCTCGAAATCAGTTTTACTGACCAAGCCGACAATTTCACGGAAATTTACCACCGGGATATGGTGGAAATTATGCGATTCGAAAATCGCCTTCACCTTGGAAAGTGGATCTTCTGGGGCGACCGTTACAAGTTTGTGGTAATCGGTCATAAGGCTGGAAACAGGAGCGAAAATGTTCATAATTTGTAGAGGATTTGTTCTAAAATGAATGATGCTGCAAAGTTGCGACGGCCATACTCTACGCCAAATGACGGTGGTTACCCGGCTGGCTGATAAATATCAACTCCGGAATTAACTGGCCTTGTTAACTTTGCCATGATTATGAAAAAGATCCTTGTAATTGAAGACAACCAGGACGTTCGGGAGAACCTCGCCGAGATACTTATGCTGAGCGGCTATGAAGCCATCACAGCAGAAAACGGCAAAATTGGCGTCGAAAAGGCCCAAAGTGAATCGCCCGACCTAATACTCTGCGATATCATGATGCCGGAACTTGACGGCTACGGGGTGCTGCATATTTTGAGCCGCCAGCAACAAAGTGCCGACATTCCGTTTATCTTTCTCACCGCAAAAGCGGAAAAAGAGGACTTCCGCCGGGGCATGTCGTTGGGAGCCGATGACTATATCGTGAAGCCATTTGACGATGTAGCGCTCCTGCAAACCATTGAAGCCCGGCTTAAAAAAAGCGAGCGCTTGCGCAGCGCCTCGGAACAGGCAACTGGCAGCCTCGAGCGCTTCATCGATGAGGCCCGCGCCATGGATGCTATCCGGCACCTTTCCGACAACCGGGAGGTTCGGCACTACAAGAAGAAAGACCTGATTTTTAAAGAGAACGACAACCCGCGCTGGCTGTATTATGTGGAAAGTGGCAAGGTAAAAATTTTCAAAACCAGCGACGATGGGCGTGAGTTTATCGTGAAAGTGGCGCAAGCGGGGGACTTTCTTGGCTTTCTGGCCTTGTTCAAAGAAGATGCCTATCCTGAAAGCGCCGCGGCACTGGAGGATTGCAGTATAAAACTGGTGCCGAAGCAGGACTTTTCCGCCCTTGTTTTTGGCAACCGCGATGTGAATGCCCGTTTCATCAAAATGCTCGCCAACCATATAGCGGAACGTGAACAGCAGCTCATCGAACTTGCCTACAACTCCGTGCGCAAACGCGTCGCCACTGCTTTGGTGAAACTTACCGAGCAAAGCGGAACCACCATTAACCTCCTGCGGGAAGACCTCGCCTCTATGGCCGGCACCGCCAAAGAAACCCTGATCCGCACCCTGACTGATTTCAGGAACGAAGGTCTGGTGGACATCACT
>CAYVPM010000802.1:0-2695 GCA_964453475.1 uncultured Saprospiraceae bacterium
ATACACACACCTTCCCCTTACCTAAGCCTCCGCATCCTTTCTGTACGTCTGGACCAGTCCTAGTCGTCCCGCTGGCTGGCTCGATGGCGGCGCCGCCGCCGCCGCCACCAGTGCCGCCATTGCCATTTGTTCCTCCTGGATGCGCAAGCCCCCCATTGTTCCCTCCAGCTTCTGTGGCCCTGCCACCTTCGCCCGGAAAAAAGATTGTCTCGTCACCTCCTCCCCCGGCAACAATCAATACAGTACTGGTGGTAGCATTATAAACGCCGGAGCCACCACCGGCATAGCCGCTGCCTGTAGTGCCTACTATAACATTTAATACGTCGCCGGGATTGACCGGAATAGTAGACTGGGCAGTTGCACCTTCTCCGCCATGGGAACCCTGTGAACCTTTGGCGATGATCGTCACTTCCGTCACCCCCGCAGGCACTGTCCATTGGGTCATCTGCCCGATGGGGAAATCACCATTCGCGGTACTGAAGGTAATGCCGTCCGGGCCGCATGGGCCTTCGGGTGGAGGATACGTGTTGAAGGAACATAGCAGGATACACAGCACTAAGGCAAATAAGTTTCGAGTTTTTAGCATCGTTTTGAATTTTAAAATGTTAGAAAAAAATGAGACCAAAAGAAAAGGGAGCCTCCTTTTGAAACAGACATTCGTTTGAAACGAGCTTCAAAAAGAGCAGCCTTCTATTGGGCGTAAAGGTATCGGCGATGCTGGCGACGGGATGGACGAACCAGGGGGGCTGGGCGGACATTTATTTACACAAGTTGAGTGCTTGTGTATTTTTGAAAAGTTTAATTTGAAAAGGGTTTTGCCCTGGGGGGAAGTTTAACCCAAAAAATCCGAGGGATTCTTGCCAAACCGCTGGCGGAAAATTTTCACGAAGTGTTTGAGGTCGGACAAGCCAACGGCGTAGCAGATCTCGGCGATGGTGGCCCGGGCCTTGTTTTCAAGCAAGTGGCGGGCTTTCTGCAGGCGGATTTCGCGCAAGTAATCGGTAGGCGCCATGCCGGTGAGTTGCTGGAGTTTCCGGCGCAGTTGGCGGCTGCTGAGGGAGATTTCCCGGGCCAGGTCTTCCGGGCTGAATTCTGTAGGGCCGATTTGCTGAAAGGCAATTTTCTCTAAGGCTTCCAACCATGCCAGGTCGGCAGATACGGTTTCCTGGGCTTGGAGGAGTTGATCTAATTTGGGGAAAGCTGCTGTTGCGTCCGTTTGACGCTTTGTTTCAGGGGCTTGTTTGCTGAGCCATTCGAGGCGTTTGCGGTAATTGTTGATCAGGTTGGAAGCTCGTGCCAGCAATTCTTCGGTATCGAAGGGTTTGGCTAAGTAGTCGTCAATACCGATGCGCAGGGCGGTCAGGCGATCGGATAAGCTGGCCCGGGCGGTCAACACCACAACAGGAATGGCTTGCCAACGGGCATCCGCTTTCAAGGCTTCCAGCAGGCTGTAGCCGTCCATCTCGGGCATCATAAGGTCGGTGATAACCAGTTCCGGTGCCCGGTGCTGATCCGAAGCAGCAGCCATGTTTTCCAACAGCTCCAACGCCAGGGCGCCATTCCCGGCAGTGTGTACTTCATAATGCGGAGAAAGCACTTCCTGTAAGAACCCGCGCATATCGCTGTTGTCTTCAACCACGAGAATAGTTGGCCGTTGTTTGTTCCCCGGCGCCTGGGTTGGGCTGATTGAAGTAAGCGGTTCATAGATCCCGATTCCTGCGGCAGGTTCCAGCTCCGGCATTTTCCCGAACACTTCTTTTTTCGGAAATTCAAAAATAAAGGAGCTCCCTTCATTCAATCGGCTTTCCACCCGGAGTTTCCCATGCATCAGTTCCGCGTATTCGCTGGCCAGGGCCAGGCCGATGCCGGCGCCACCCTCGGCTTGTCCTCCCTGGTGTTTGGCTTGATAAAAGCGGTCGAATACAAACGGCAGATCGTTGGGGTGGATGCCTCGTCCGGTATCGCTAACGTTGATTTGAATACTACTGGCGGTATCGCTTACCACGACGGTTACTTGTCCGCCGCGGTTGGTGAATTTCAGCGCATTGGAAAGCAGGTTGAGTACGATGCGTTCAAATTTATTGATGTCTAATTTTAGTTGAAGGTACTTTTCCGCGGAATAATCAAACTGAAGTTCAATACCGTTGGCCTGGGCATGCGACTCAAAGGTGGACACCAAGCGGCGGATAAGAGGGTAAAAAAGGGTCGATTCTTCCTTTATTTCCAATCGATGGGCTTCCAATTTGTCCATGTCCATAATATCTTCCGACATGCGCAGAAGACCCAGAGCATTGCGCTGTATCAGGTTTAAGGTGGTCAAAAAGCGCTGTTCCAGACCGGGTTCTTGTAACAATTTTTTTAAAGGCCCAAGGATCAAGGTAATTGGTGTTCGGAGTTCATGCGCCATATTGGCAAAAAATCGTGACTTCAGCTCATCGAGCTGGCGCAATTCCAAGGCTTGTTTTTCGATGAGCTGTTTATCCTGTTCAATCTGATGCGTACGTTTTTTACCTCCGCTTCCAGCCGCATGGTAGCCTGTTTGAGCATTCGAATGCGCCACCAAATGAAGCATGCCAAGAGGCCAATACATGCAGTTAAAAACCACCAACGGAGATAGAACGGGCGCAACACCGTCAAAGGAAGGCGCAGTTCTCTGGAAACCCAATGCCCGTTGGCGCCTTGCGCTTTTACATGC
>CAYVPM010000803.1:0-2693 GCA_964453475.1 uncultured Saprospiraceae bacterium
AGGGATACATTGCCCGTTCCATCAAGTGTAAGACCGGCGCCCACACTGCCCATAATGGAGGCTTGTGCACTATTGAGCACGATGCCCTTCAAGGTTAAGTTGTGGTTGGCCAATACCAATTGTCCTGTATGCAGGTTCAAAGTATCAGACACCAACAGGTTTCCGCCAAGTTTTAAGCTGTCGCCCTGATTGGTGAGTTTTACCGTCAAATTGGCAATGGCGCCAATGTCGGTTTCTGATCCGGTGGTTTGGGTGGAGCCAGAATAAACCAGGTTTATAGAAGATGCCGTTTGAATCAAACTGGTATCTGCCAAAAAAGCACCGCCAGCCAGTTGGATGGTAGCGCCTGCATCCAGTAATAGTGAGCCGGAATTTGCCAAAGAGAAATTCCCCGCTGTAATTTTCAATTCGTTTTGCAGTTGCAAGTCAGCACCTAACAACAAGGAGGTGCTGCTGGTTTCCAAAAGGCCAACGACGACATCCCCCGTCGCAACAATCGCTCCGTTGGCGCCGACGACAATCTTTTTGACGATTAAATCGCCTGTTCCGGCAATCGTGCCCGCAGTAACAGTCAATTGTTGGTTGGTACTTTGAAGCGTTCCAAAAAGGGTCAGGAGCGCAAGCTGGTGGTTGAGCGCAACATCTACGTCCATGGTAACCGTCACGCCAAACTCAATGACGATTTGGTCTGCAGCGGTAATATTCGTTCCTGGAGCATTACCGCCCCAGGTCAGCGCACTGCTCCAATTGCCCGATGCGACAGCCGTAAAGGTTGTCGCAGACAGTAAGTGCGGTACAAAAAACAGCATCAATGCTAACATCAGGGTTCTCGGTCGACGAAGGGATGAACAGTTTGTCATAGATTGAAATTTAGAAGATTAGAAATATTGCAAATCGGTTTGGCAACGTCAGAAGCCAAATTCAGTATTGGTGCCAGGAAGTTTCAAAGAACAGGGAAGCGCCCCGCCAGTGGAGTGTAGGCTGGCGCTTATTTAGAAAGAGTATACCAAATTTAAAGCAATATTCGTACCAATCAAGGTCAACTTACGGGAGCGGTAGCATTTAGGGATTAATCAGACTAATTCGCTTAGGAAGCGGTACTGTCGACAGAAATCGGCTTTTGGGAACCAAAGGCCTTCAGATTCAGCAAGGTTCCCAATATGCTGCTGCATCAGTGCCTTTTGGCATGGCAGTTTGTGCATCAGCCTTGGTTTGTGCTGGGATTGGTTTGTTCTTTGGTATTTTCTTCAGTTATTGGGCAGGAAAAAATCCCTCCCAAGAATTTCTTGATTTTTTTCAACAACTCTTTAAACAAAGTAACCCTTTTCCAGGTTTTGTTTAATATTGTCACAAAAAGATTAAACAAAACGATGCACAACAGGCCAAAACCCACTAAAATCGCCGTCATCGGCTCTGGCTTTGCCGGCCTTTCTGCGGCTTGCCACCTGGCAAAACAGGGATTCGATGTCACTATTTTTGAAAAAAACGACAGCATTGGCGGCCGCGCCCGGCACTTCAAAGCAGAGGGCTTTACTTTTGACATGGGACCAAGCTGGTACTGGATGCCCGATGTTTTCGAGGGCTTTCTGCGCGAATTTGGGCATGAAGTCAGCGACTTTTTTGAGCTAAAGCAACTCGATCCAGGTTTTGTCATAAATTTTGAGAACAAGGAAAGCCTGAGTGTACCGGCTGGGCTGCCTGAGATTTACCAAGTATTCGAAAAGCTTGAGCCTGGTAGTGCCGCCAAATTGGTGGCCTTCTTGAAAGAGGCGGAATATAAATACAGTGTTGGGATGCGGGATTTGGTGTATCAGCCTGGCCTAAGCCTTTGGGAATTTATGGATTGGCGCTTGCTGAAAAGTTTGTTCGGCATGGGCGTTTTTCAATCGTTTAGCGCCTACGCCCGAAAATATTTCAAGCACCCGCAGTTGTTGCAACTGATGGAATTCCCCATGCTCTTCCTGGGCGCCATGCCTAAAGACACTCCTGCTTTGTACAGCCTGATGAACTACGCTGCCCTCAGCCAAGGCACCTGGTATCCTATGGGCGGCATGTTCAAAATGGTGGAAGCCATGGAACAAGTGGCAACAAGCCTGGGCGTCAGCATAAAAACAGCTACCGAGGTTCAAGAAATTGAAGTAAAAAACGGTATTGCCACGGGCCTTCACACAAGCGCAGGATTTTTTCAGGCTGATTTTGTCGTTGGCGCCGCCGACTATCACCATGTTGAACAACACCTTTTGCCCGAATCAGGCAAACAATACGATGAAGCCTATTGGGATTCCAGGGTAATGGCCCCTTCTTCGCTGATTTTCTACCTCGGCATCGACAAGAAGCTGGACAAGCTACAGCACCACAACCTTTTCTTTGACGCCGATTTTGAAGGTCATGCCGAAGCCATTTACAAAAATCCGATATACCCGGAGCAACCGCTTTTTTACCTTTGCTGCCCATCAAAGACCGACCCTTCCGTAGCGCCCGCTGGAATGGAAAACTTGTTCCTGCTCGTACCATTGGCGCCAGGGCTCGACGACAGCCCAGCATTGCGTGCAGCTACCTTTAAAAAAGTAATGGATCGTCTGGAAGCACATTGTGGACAGGCAATACATCCAAACATCATTTTTCAACGTAGCTATTCCTTGAATGATTTTCAGGAAGACTACAACGCCTTCAAGGGTAATGCCTATGGACTG
>CAYVPM010000804.1:0-2683 GCA_964453475.1 uncultured Saprospiraceae bacterium
CCTGTGTTATGAGTGTAAAACCTCTATTGTCTGTAAGGCTCAATATAACCTTACATGCGCTATTGGCATAAATAAAGGCAGAAATGTGTTCCTGAAAGGGGTTGGGACTCACGACAAGTCCCAAAACGTTTGCCTGGGTAACATTTTTTGCGTCTGTTTGAAGGCGGACAGGATATTCTGTGCCGTTTTCACTGTAGACTAGGCTTTCCAGAATATTATTAGATACCCACAAAATGGGCGATTCTGAAAGTTGCTGACCAGCGTTGATCTCAAATTCAAGTGTAAATAGCAATCCTTTTTTAGGCAGGGTGGCAATCCCATCGTACGAATCCCATGCAAATCGCAAGGCTCCATCTACTTGATTGGAACGCCCAAAATGCGCCTCACCGATGGGTAGATCCGGGTTAGGGATTACATTTTTAAGGCGCATCAACGCCGGGTCAAAACGGAATCCAGCTTGCGCAGCGATGAGTCCGAAAGGGGCATCTGCCATAATAGGAACAAAAAGGGAGCTCCCTACTTGTTCGAGTTTGCCAGCCTCAATGGAAAGAAAGGGTTGTGCCTGTTTTTCATTCAGGGCATCAGGCTTGCCCGGGCGGCAATAGTCGGCACAAGAAAGGTTGACATCGCCCACCTTTACCGCAAAAAAATTGCCATCATTGCCGAGGCCATTGGCTGGGACATCTGCTGTGTTGGCGGTTTCATTATCGGTCGTTGGGAGGGGGTTGGGGGGCAGGTTTAGGGATTCGCGGATATACCACCAGGATGGTGCGCTAATTCCCGCACCCCCAGGTCCTGAAAAATCAGGGTTTGCCCCTAAAATGCAAAGTCGGACACTGGTTGCATCTATTGTAGAAATGCCTTGAGGGTCACCGGGCTGGGCACCTCTGTATGCATTTCCTGCAATATGTTTATAGGGAGAATCAAGGGATTGTATCCCCAAAGCATGTTTAGAGATCAGTACGCAATCATAAGTCGTCACCCCACAAAGAATGGAAGAGCTCGGTTGTTTCATCACCCGTATTCTAAATGGGGCCTGAGCAGGGTCCGGGCAAAAGGAGAACTTTTCCTCGCAAAAATTATTCTCTTCCAATTCATAGTTCCCTGTTGGAATTGTTTCAAGCCTTACCCTGTAATCGCGCGCTTTGTTGCCGTTTTCAAACATGATTTTTCCGGAAACTTTTGGGTCGCAAAGCTTAGGCCCCAAACTAACATCGAAAGCACAGGTGCTATTGGTGTTAGTTGCCACAATAGCTTGACCGCTGGATACATAATAACGCACACATCCTTTAACAATATCAAACGGAACATCTACATATACCCCTGATTCCAATGAGACGGAGCCGATATATTCATAAATATAATAATATGAATCAGGACTATGACTTGTATCCCAATGACCGTGCGTTTGAGCAAAGGGCACTGTTGAAGTAATTTGGCCAGGTGTGACAATTGATTGAGGATCTGGCAAAAAAGCAAATTCAAAAACCAATCGCGAAAGCTGAATTGCTTGTGAGGCATTATGCGTGAACACGAACCGTATCCCCGAAGAGCAATCCTGAGTTGTTTTATAGGTTTCTCCAGTGACCGTAATAATTGGATCACACAATTCATGGCCTGGAATATCGATATCTGCAGGATCACTGTTTAAGCGGTATGTAACGGGGTTTGAACCCAATGGTCCGAGTGTCCATCTTCCAGAAGTAAGCGAAGTATGCAATATTCCTCCCTGCGATGTATTATACAAACCGTTTATAATTATCGGAAAAAGAGGTTGAGGGTTCGTTAATGGTGGTGCATTCGGGTCGTTTGGATCTGGGAAATCTTCGAATGAAAAATAAATATCAAAAGAACCATCACTGTTTTTCCGTACTTGTTGATGATTTAATACCGGACCATTAAGATAAGAAAGAACGTCCAAATCAATGGAAGAAGAACCCAACATCTCAGGCACTATATGTATCACCCCATCAACTTTTCCAAAGCTATTAACGCCCAATCCATTGAGTGGTGAATCAAAAAAGACCCTTAACGTTGCGGAAGATAGCCCAAAGTCATATGCATATTCAAATTTCAGCTTCAACTGATTATTGGAAACAGCTGGAGCTGGGAAGGAGATCAAGGTAGAGTTTCCTACCGCAATGACAGGTAAAGTGCCTACGCATCCCGGACAATTATCTAAAAAACTTGAAAAATTCAACCATGACAATTGATCCCCCGGAGTAGCTTCTACAACAATTGTAAATAGGGTTACCGAGCTTACGGGGGGCAAATTCAAAGTTGTGGGCAATTCGCCATTACTACAGGATAATTCAGTGCCAATCTCCCAGTTAACTTCCCCTGAAGCCAATGCCCCAAAATCTAAATACTGGCTGAACATTTGTGGACTAAACTGCTCTGTCAATACAGGATCTATTCTCTTAGTAAAATTGTCAACATTGATTTTACCATTAAACGAAAGGTGCCTGAGCTGCAATGTTTGGGGCAAATTCCCAGAAACAGCCTTAAGGTTTACCTGGTAATAAGCATTAAATGCCCCGGGTGTGTTTGGTGATGTTGAAAGAGCTTTCCATGGCGCGGCAGGAGGAATAGGGACTATCTCAAACACTATAGCGCCTAAAGGACACTGTTGTGCATGAATTAACTTAGGTGCAAACAATGCCAGCAGAAGCAAAAAGCCCCC
>CAYVPM010000805.1:0-2680 GCA_964453475.1 uncultured Saprospiraceae bacterium
GTGGGTACACTGGATCAAGGCCAAATTGTGCCTATTTTTGAAACCAGCAGCAATGGCTGGCACCGTATTGGCGACCGGCGCTGGGTAATTGGATCGAATATTCAGGAGGTTTAGAACCCGAATCGCTTTACTTTCGCCGCCTAAGTCCTACCAGAACAATGAAGCAAGATAAAATACTCATCATCGGCGCCGGCGGCCAAATCGGCTCCGTGTTGACCACAGCACTCCGCAAGACATTTGGCCCCGACAACGTGATCGCCTCCGATTTGCGGCCACTAGGCCCGCAGGATGGCCCGACGGAAGTCCTCAATGCCCTCAATGCCCGCGATTTGGCTGGACTGGTCAACAAACACAAAATCACCCAGATATACCACCTGGCCGCCATACTCAGCGCAACCGGCGAGAAGGACCCCCTGAAAGCCTGGGACATCAACATGCGCAGCCTGTTTAACGTGCTGGAGGTGTCGCGGAAAAAGAAGCTGCATAAGGTGTATTTCCCTTCCAGCATCGCTGTGTTTGGCCGGGAAGCTGCATCCCAAAACACCCCGCAATATGAGGTGCTGATCCCGGAAACGGTGTACGGCATCAGCAAGGTAGCGGGCGAGAATTGGGCCAACTACTACTACCGTCGATACGGCCTCGATGTGCGTTCCATTCGTTATCCTGGCATCATTGGGTATGAAAGTTTGCCCGGCGGCGGCACCACCGATTATGCGGTGGATATTTACCACTACGCCGTGCAAGAAAAACCATTTTCGTGTTTTCTGAAAGCGGACACACCCTTACCCATGCTCTACATGCCCGATGCGATCCGAGGTACCCTGGAGCTGATGGAAGCGCCTGCTGCAAAGGTGAAAGTGCGCACGAGTTACAACCTGTCCGGCATGAGCTTTACGCCGGCAGAAATTGCCACCAGCATCAAAAAACTGGTTCCGGGTTTTGAAATCAGCTATGCGCCCGATTTTCGCCAGGCCATAGCGGATTCCTGGCCCGGCTCCATTGACGATTCGGCGGCAAGGGCAGACTGGGGCTGGAAACCGGAATTTGACCTGGATGGTATGACGGGGGATATGTTGTTGAATTTGCGGAAGAATTTGAGTGTTTAGTATTGCCGGCATAGGATTGGGATGCCGGGAATGGGGACGAGGCCTATTGCGGAGGGGTTTTGTTTAACGTGAGCGCTGCTTCCATGCGACTGTTTAAGAAGCATGAAAAATAGTGAATAGATGGGGGCACTAATCTATTACTGTTCTGAATTCTGCCATGGTGAGAATTTTGGTTTTTCCGACCCCATTGAAGGTAAGCAAATCCGGGTCGCCTGTTACCAAATAATCAGCACTACTGTCTAATGAAATAGATAACAAGTAGTTGTCCTCAACATCCCTACTCAGGTGAACAACTGTCTTTATTTCAACCGGCTTCAATCTTGTCAAAACGAGGGTGATAAACCTATCTACCTGGTCTGGTCTAATATATTTTTCGAATTTCTTTCTTAAAATAACTGACTTGTATTCGTGTAACAGCGCACTTGAATAAAATATGGTGAGATCTTCGTCAATCAACTAATTATAAAGTTGTCGTCTGGATTTCCGGTTAATCGAGGCACTAACGTACCAGTTCGTGTCTAAGACGATCCTAAGCCGTTTCTTTTTTGCCATACCGGACGCTTTTTACTTCTGCCATAATTTCCTCTTCGGTGATATCTTCCGTATCAGGCAATTCTTCATCAAGCAAAGCCCAACGATCAGCAAAGGTTTGTAATGCAATCTTTTCGGCAATCTTAATCTGCTCCTCTTTTGAGAACTCGTTAAATAAAAGCAGGAATTTTTTGATCCCCAACTTCTTCTCAGCGCCGGCATCAAATGTTAGAGACTCCATAGTTGTTATTTTTCAATATTTATTTTGGGCGAACCACCCTTTGAGAACTTTTATCAGATAAAATGCTCGCCTGAACATTGGTGGCCTCAATCCAGACTTCAGATATATCGTTTTTTTCGGTGTTCAAGAAAAAAAATCAAATTTTTCAAGGCTCGTTCTGCTATCAGGTTGGATATTAATGGTTTAGGTGCAATATAACCTCAAATCTTCACACTATCCGGCGGGCTATTGACCTTTCTCCAACATTATTTTTATGCCTTTATGGGAACCACCACGCCGCAAATGACTGGCCTTCCAGCGAAACTCGAAACACCAAATTCCAGGGTTTCCTCACCTTGCGTATTTACCTGCCTGATTTTCCAACCAAACCTGCATGCCCGGCATGAAGCTGATTACGTCATCGTGGAGTACATGCAGGCGAAGCCCGGCATGTGGGACAAATACCTCGAATGCGCGCAAGCCTGGAAGTTTTCGAATCAAAAACAGGGCGAGCTGATTTGTCAGGAACTGGGCATTTTTTTGTTCTTGTGCCACCTTTTTCCTGGATGTGGTGTCTATGATTGAACTGTTTTCAATTATCAAAATTCAATCGGTATGAAAGGACTTTCCTCCCTGCTTTTTGCCCTTTTCCTTTTTTTCCAAACTTTTGCCCAATCCAAACTCAGCCCCGCCGACTGGCAAGCCGACCTCCGCTTCCTCCAGCAGACTGTCCACCAGGACTATCCCTTCCTGTTCAAAAAAATTACGGCAGCAGCTTGGGATGCCGAAGTAGAAAAATTCCACCAGGAAATCCCCACCTTGC
>CAYVPM010000806.1:0-2680 GCA_964453475.1 uncultured Saprospiraceae bacterium
ACCTGACCCTGCCAACCGCTGATGCAGGGCCTGGTTTTAACATGACTTGTGCCAATTCCGTCGCAACCTTGAACGGCAGCGGGTCAACAGGCCCTGATTTCTGGTATATATGGACTGCCAGCAATGGCGGGGCATTTAAATCCGGTCAAAGCACCTTAACGCCCATGATCAATCATGATGGCACTTTTACCTTGAAAGTGACAAGCTTTTCAAATGGCTGTACGGCTACTGCTTCCGTTGATGTAACCAGTACATATCAGCCACCCACGGCAACAGCCACTGGTGGCACCTTTACCTGCAGCCAGCCCAGCGTAACCTTGGGCGCAACCTACCAGCTTTCTAACACCATATTCATTTGGAACGGCCCCAACAATTACGTGTCCTATTCTTTGAACCCACAGGTTGCTGTTGTTGGCACCTTTGTTTTTAAAGTTACCGACACCATCACTACCTGTATCAATACGGCCAACGCCGTTGTGCTGGCCGATACAGCCAAACCTGTGGTCATGCCCGTGGGCGGGGTGATCAATTGCAACCAGCCAACCCGCGCCATTACGGGCACTTTTTTGCCCGTGGGCGTTACATTCTCCTGGGCAGGCCCATTTGGTTTCACCTCTACCTTGCAAAACCCGATTGTATCGGCTGCGGGGATATACCGCGTCACGGTCACCAAGCCCGGCAGTGGTTGCACAACCGTCAGTAGTGCCACCATTACCGCTGATTTCAACCCGCCCGTCGCCATCGCCACTGCCAGCGGCGCCATCACTTGCGTCTCCAATTCTGTGACCTTGATGGGCAGCGGAAGCCCAATGGGCATCACGTATTCATGGACCGGTCCTAACGGTTTTACCTCGAACCTTCAGAACCCAACCGTTTCGGCTCTGGGCGCCTATACGCTGACTACACGCAATCCCGCCAACGGCTGCACGGCGTCCTCCATTGCCACCGTTGTGTTGGACAATATGCCTCCCGGCGCCTCGGCTACCGGCGGCGTAAAAACCTGTGTCAATCAAACTGTCACCCTGAATGCATCGAGCAATACCAGTGGCGTGAACTATTTTTGGAGCGGCCCCGGTAATTTCACCTCACAACTTAAAAGCCCGGTAGTTACCCTGGCTGGAACTTACTTCGTAACAGTCTCCAACCCGGCCAATGGCTGCGTCAGCAACGCGCAGGCAAATGTCACCCAAAACTTCACCCCGCCAACCCTTACCGTTACCACGGCCACCATCACCTGCTACAACCCTGCCCCAAATGTTGTGGCTACCTCCCAAACCAATGGAGCAACCTTCTCCTGGAGCGGCCCGAACGGGTTTACGGCCCATATTTCCAACCCAACCGTTACGGTGAGCGGCACCTATTCCGTCACGGCCACCAATCCGGCAAACGGCTGCACAGCGGCTAGCACCATCTTTGTTTCCGAAAATTTGGCTACGCCTTATGTTTATGCAGGAGAAGATCGCGTGCTCAATTGCAACTTCACGTCCATCCTCGCCAATCCAATCGGCACTAGCACCGGGAACAACATCACCTATTTGTGGACAACATTGGATGGCAACATAGTTTCTGGGGCGAACACCTTGTACGCGCGTTTTGATGCTGTCGGCACTTATAAATTGACAGTACAAAACACCCAAAGCGGCTGTGTCGCAAAAGACAGCATGGTGGTTGGAGAAACACCGCCATTGGTGCTTAATGTCACCCAATTGAATGGGGTGTCTTGCAATGGCGGCAACAATGGGTCGCTTAAAGCCAATGCCAGCGGTGGCTCCACTACCTATTCCTATATTTGGTCGAATGGCAGCCAAACGGCAACAATCAACAACCTGAGCGCCGGCGTTTACAGCGTTACGGTAACAGATACTGAAGGCTGTTCGAAAACTTCAAGCGGTACTGTGACCCAGCCAGGACCTTTGGTGGCCAATGTAAGCGCCACGGGCCAAACCCAGGTTGGTTTGAACAACGGTACGGCTACTGTAACACCTACTGGCGGAACTGCACCATTTACGGTAATTTGGAGCAATAATGCTACAACATTGACCATTTCCAACCTTGCCCCGGGTGCTTATACCGTTACCGTTACCGACAATAAAGGCTGTACCAAAAGCAATACGGCGAACGTCAACGGTATCAACTGCACGATCAACGGGGAGGTCTCCTCTACCAACCTCAATTGCGCAGGCGCACCGACAGGCTCCGCAACGGTGAATGTCGGCGGAGCGCCAACGCCCATCACTTACTTATGGTCGAATGGCGCCACAACCAAAACCGCCTCTAATCTGGCTGCAGGCAACTACTCCGTAACGGCTACTGCCGCCAATGGCTGCACCATCGTTTTGGCAACGCAGGTAAGCTCGCCACAACCCCTGGTGCTTTCCGTAGTATCCAATACAAGCATAACCTGTGCGGGGCTCCAAAACGGGTCTGCATCAGTAAATGCAAGCGGTGGCACCGCACCCTATTCGTACAACTGGTCTAATGGAGGCAGCAATGCAATGGCTTCGGGCTTGGCAGCGGGCGCCTATACTTGCACTACCACCGATGCCAATGGTTGCACTGCCAGCCAAACAGCCGTTGTCGGCGGCCCACAGCCGGTGACACTGGCAGTAGTAACAAAAGTCGATGGCACTACACCGCCATGCCGAAGGACCCGCGCTACCTCGAGCTGTCCGACTCCATC
>CAYVPM010000807.1:0-2678 GCA_964453475.1 uncultured Saprospiraceae bacterium
ACTAATATTATTATTTTATTTTTTTTCATTTTTTATTTTTCTCGTTACGCCGAACTATGGCCTCACGCAACTCCCCCCATATAGGCGCTATTGCGTGAAAAACCGCTTTGTCAACACATCATCCGAAAACGCCCGTTGCGTCAATCCAACCCAAATCGGCTGGATAAACGCAACTACCTTGCACCTGAAAATCGGCGCAGCTTGCCAGACTTCATGTCCTGGCAAGCTGCGCTTTGGGTGGTATTTACAGGCTAAAAGATTATTCATCGCGGGATTTATTGATGGACAAAAGTAAGCATTCCGCGCACATATCCAAATAATCAAGCAGGCTTATTACAGTTCAAGGTGCTTTTCCCCCTCAGCCATGCTCCCCACCCCAATGCAAGCGCTGAAAAACCAATACATCAAAAACACACCCGCCGTGCAAGTTCATCATTCATCGCGCATCATGCATCATTCAAAAAAGCACCCCTTGCTCCGCGAACCGCACAGGGTTCTCATGCCTTAGCAGTTGCATTTTTGTGTCCAGCCCGTAAAAGTAGCCCCGCAGTTCCCCCGCTTTACCGATTACCCGATGGCATGGCACTACGATGGCAATGGGGTTATTGCGATTGGCCAATCCCACGGCGCGCACCGCAGTGGGGTTGCCGATGCGCTCGGCGACGTCGGAGTAGCTTGCTGTTTTGCCGTAAGGGATTTTTACCAATTCAGCCCATACCTGCTGCTGAAAATCGGGTGCGCCGGTCCAGTCGAGCTTCACGTCGAACACTTCCCGGCTGCCCTTAAAATATTCGTTCAGTTGTTCACAGCAAATCGCTACCGGATGCCCGGCGGGCAAATCGGAGAACTCCACCTCGTTTTGTTTTTCTGCGAGGTTCACCCGGCGCACACCAAGCAGGCTGCCCGTGATTTTGAAGAGCCCGATGGGCGTGGGGAGATAAGCTGTATCCATATTTGTTTAATCAGCGTTTAGCTTTAAAAAAAGTCGTCATCAGTTCGCTACAGTCCGCTTCCATGATGCCCATTTCAAGTCTTGTTTTGGGGTGCAGGAGGGTTTTCCCGCCGTACAACATAAAGCCGCGCTTTTCATCGGAAGCGCCGTAAGCTACGCGGCCCATCTGCGCCCATGCCAGCGCGCCTGCGCACATTACACAAGGTTCCAGGGTCACGTACAGGGTGCAGTCTTGGAGGTACTTGCTGCCCAGGTGCCCGGCGGCGGCGGTGATGGCCAGTATTTCAGCGTGGGCGGTCACATCGGTCAATTGTTCCGTCTGGTTGTGCGCCCGGGCGATAATGCGGCCATCGCTCACCACGATTGCTCCGACGGGCACTTCTCC
Source organism: uncultured Saprospiraceae bacterium (assembly GCA_964453475.1). Taxonomy (GTDB): domain Bacteria; phylum Bacteroidota; class Bacteroidia; order Chitinophagales; family Saprospiraceae; genus M3007. The sequence continues at coordinate 1,338 of CAYVPM010000807.1, forward strand.
TGCATCGCGGGCTTTTTCCGCTTCAGCAAGGGCTTGTTTCATAAAATATGTGTCGGAATAAACAGTCAACATGGCACAAATATAATGGGAAAAGGGCAGTGTTTGAGCTAATTTTAGCCAAACGAGCCATCACTTCGCCTTACTAGCCACTTGCCCCTTACTTTCGCCACCTGGTTTGTTTTGGCCAAGGGCTGAACAGCAAATTCCTGACCTTTCTATTTGATCCCGCTATACTTGAATATTTAATGAAAAAAGTCTTCCACAGCTTGTTGTTGCTGCTTGCCCTGGGGCAAAAAACAAATGCACAGAGCCTATACGATCCCGGCGTGCTGCAGGAAATCAAGCTCAGTTTTTACCAGTCGAACTGGGATCACTTGCTCGATTCGCTGAAAGATATCGACAATGGGACCTACTTGCTGGCGCCCACGGTGGTAATTAACGGAGTGGTTTTCGACAGCGTGGGCGTGAAATACAAAGGCAATAGCTCCTACAGCGGCAACAACCAGAAAAACCCCTTACACATTGAGCTTGACTTTGTACGCCCTGATCAAAACTACTTCGGCATTAAAGACATCAAACTGTCGAATGCCTTTGCGGATCCCACCTTTGTCCGGGAACCGCTTTCTTTCGAAATCCTGCGCAAATACGCCGACGCCCCCCGCGCCAACCATGCAAAACTGTGGATCAACGGCGCCTACTGGGGCCTCTACGGCAACGTGGAGAGCATCAACAAGCGTTTTATAAGAAGCCACCTTAAAACGGATGGAAACAACCCCTTCTTCAAATGCAACCCCGAAGATTTTGGCGGCCCTGGCACGGGTGGCAACTACCCCGACCTGGTGTATTCCAGCGCCGACAGCAGCTTTTACTACAATAAATACGATATCCAATCCGATTACGGCTGGCAAGAATTGCTGATGTTGATGGATACGCTGAAAAACAAACCCGGCGCACTGCACAACATCCTCGATGTCGACCGGGCCCTGTGGATGCTGGCTTTCAACACGCTGCTGGTTAACCTCGACTCCTACACCGGCGCTTTCGCCCAGAATTACTACCTGTATTACGACCGCAACAAACGCTGGGTATGTTATAACTGGGATTTGAACATGAGTTTTGGCGGATTCCCCCTGCTGGTTACCAGTGGCGGCGGCTTGTCGATCACCCAAATGAAACAGCTCGATCCCCTGACGCAATCGACCAACAGCAACCGCCCGCTCATCAAGCAATTGCTGGCCGACCCCACGTACAAGCGCATGTACATCGCGCACATGCGCACGATGCTGCAGGAGAATTTTGCCGATGATTCCTACAAAACCCGCGCCCTGGAAATGCAGGCCC
>CAYVPM010000808.1:0-2675 GCA_964453475.1 uncultured Saprospiraceae bacterium
TTTTATTGACATCGGCTGTATCGACGGGGATGCCATCGGTTTGGAAAGCTGTGCGTTCGGCGGTTTCCATGTCTATGTACTTCTTGAGGCGGTTGCGCGGAACGCCGAAACTGCCGAGGTTGGCAAACTTCAGCTTTTCCTTATCGTCCAAGCCCAGGTTGTGCGCCTTGTTGATTTCGTCGATCAGCGACAATCGCGTATGCGAGCCGGCCATGTCGAGGTAAATCTTCCCTTCCTTGCTGATCAGGATTGTCAAAGTGCCGGCTTCTGGCAGTTTTGTCTCAGAAATGGAGGAAGGCGTATCCACGATCACGGTTTCCTGCGGCTTTGCTTTTGCGGTAAGCATAAAAAAAGTAAGCAGCAGGAACGCGACATCCGTCATCGCTGTCATGTCGATGGTCGGTGCGCCTCGTTTCGGTTTATGCTTTGGCATATTTCTTTATTTATGAATGATGAAATATGAGTGATGAATGATGCATGATGAATGGTTGGACACCCTGCATGAATCATTACATTCAATCATTTATCCATTAGTGCCCTTTTGAAGCAAATGTCTGTGTGAGGCTATATCCTGCTTCGTCAATGCGGTACGTCATGTTGTCGATACGGCTGGTGAAGAAGTTGTAGAATATGATAGCAAACATAGACGTGCCGATACCCAGGGCTGTATTGATAAGCGCCTCGGAGATACCTGTTGCCAGTGCCGTTGAGTCTGGTGCACCCGCCGTTGCAAGTGATGCGAAGGCGCGTACCATACCCAATACCGTTCCGAACAGACCGAGCAGTGTTGCAATTGAAGCGATGGTGGCCAGAATGTTGAGGTTTTTCTCCAACATAGGCAATTCCAGTGTGGTTGCTTCTTCAATTTCTTTCTGAATGGCGATCACCTTCTCGTCCTTTTCCATCCCGGTGGTTTGCGCCATTTCAGCATATTTGCCCAAACCGGCACGCACTACATTGGCAACAGCGCCTTTTTGCTTGTCGCAAGCGGCTACAGCGCCATTGATGTCGCCACGGTCGAGGAAGCCTTTGATACCGCGCACGAAAGTGTCGATATTGCCTGCGCCCCTTGCCTGGCCCAGCGTGATGAAACGCTCGATTGTGAATACGATCACTGTAAAGAACAAGGTCATCAATATTGGCACAACAAATCCACCTTTATACACGGTACCAAGGTAGTTTCCTGGTAGTGGGTCTTTGCTGCTGTCGCCGTCAACAAAGTTGTGGGATGCGCCAAATATTGTATTGAAGATCACTAGGGCCACTCCATACAAAACGGGGATAATAACATAAGGAAAAATTGCGCCGAAGCCTCCTTTTTGTTGTGCTTGTGTAGGTTTTGCTGCTGTCATGCTGCGTTGAAAATTTTTAGTGAATGAATGATTTAGTTTGACAAAAACCTCTGACAGAGGACAGCATAGGGTGCCGGATTTTCGAATTCCCGACTTGGTTTAGAGGCAAGATGCGGGTTGTTTGAAAATTGGCGTGTGCTGCATAAATTTTTTTTTTGCGGCACATTCCGGGGCATGCTATCATACCGAGGCGAAATTTCTCAGCGGTAAAAATAGTGTAAGAGATACAATTACCACCAAGCCTTATGGCAATTTCGTTTTTATTCGTCTGCATTTGACCAAATTATCATCAAAAACTTGCTAAATGCTGCTGTTTTCGAGATAAAATGGGGAATAAATTTATTGATAATTTCTTTGGATGAGCTCGAAGCCGGCCAATAATTCGCCAAAAACTAACGGACAGCGCCTTTCAACGCTGCCGTTCGAGCTGCTTTTTTTTATGGTTTCAATGCCTGCCGAAGCCGAACCAGACGCAGCAAGAGTTCCTCAAGTTTTTCCAATGGCAACATGTTGGCGCCATCCGATTTTGCTTCTGAAGGTTTTGGATGGGTTTCGATAAACAGGCCGTCGGCGCCGACAGCAATACCGGCTTTGGCTATCGTTTCGATCAGGGCCGGCCGGCCTCCTGTGACGCCGGCACTTTGATTGGGTTGCTGCAGGGAATGGGTGCAATCGAGCACGACGGGCACACTAAAAGATTGCATCACAGGCAGGCCCCGAAAATCAACAACCAGATCCTGATAGCCGAACATGGTGCCCCGCTCCGTCAACAGCACATTCGGATTGCCTTCTTCCTGCACCTTTTCAACCGCAAAGCGCATGGCCTCGGGACTGACAAACTGCCCTTTTTTTATGTTCACCACCTTGCCAGTCTGGGCAGCTGCGACCAAAAGGCTTGTCTGGCGGCAAAGAAAAGCGGGTATCTGCAAGATATCTACAAATTGGGCTGCCAGGGCGGCTTCTGCATCCGAATGTATATCCGTCACGACCGGAATATCAAAATGCTGGCCTACCCGCTGCAAGATATCCAGTGCTTTTTCATCGCCAATACCCGTGAAAGAATCGCGCCGGCTGCGGTTGGCCTTTCTGTAACTGCCTTTAAATATATAAGGTATGCGCAAACGCTGACAAATCTCGTTCACTTGGCCCGCAATGTCGAACGCCATCTGTTCGCCTTCAATCGCACAAGGGCCTGCCATCAGGAAAAAATTGCCTGAATCAGTGTTTTTCAGGCGTGTAAGGTGGAGCATGTTGTTTTTTGCGCCAAAGATAGGGAATAGGCGGTAGACGGTGGACGGTAGACGGTTGACGGTGGACGGTGGC
>CAYVPM010000809.1:0-2671 GCA_964453475.1 uncultured Saprospiraceae bacterium
GAACTGGTGCGGGAATCCAACGACGGGCGCACACCTGAATCGACTATGACAATGGATTACAGCGGGTTTGGCGTGGTGGCCATCAAAGCCATTCAGGAGCAACAGGTAATTATTGAAAAGCAGCAAAAAACGATAGCGCAGCAGCAGGCGCAAATTCAGTCGCTGGCGGAAAGGCTGGCGCGGATTGAAAAGCTTTTGGAAAAATAAGGTTTCCTTTGCGGGAAATACTTGTTAGGTGCGCATAGCTGTCAATACCCGTTTCTTACTCCCCGGCCAACTCGAAGGTTTTGGCTGGTACACGCATGAGATTGTGCGCCGGATGGTTGCGCAACATCCTGAGGATCAATTCATTTTTTTATTTGATCGGAAGTTTGATACGCGGTTTGTGTATGGTTCTAATGTGACACCGGTAGTGCTTTATCCGCAGGCCAGGCACCCCATTTTGTTCAAAATTTGGTTTGAATGGGCAGTTCCAAGGGCGTTGCGGAAGCATGCTGCGGAGGTGTTTTTCTCCCCCGATTCCATGTGCAGCCTTCGATCAAAGGCGCCTACCGTAATGACTTGCCATGATTTGGTTCCCCTTCACTTCCCCGAACAGGTGGAGCGGCGGCACCGAAGTTTTCTCCTGAAGTATTTGCCGCAGTGGCTGAAAAGAGCAGAAAAGGTGTTGACGGTTTCCGAGTTTGTGCGGGAAGATGTGATCAAAACTTGTCAGCTTGATAGGGGCAAAGTTCTAAGGGTGTACAATGGATGCAGGGATGGTTTTATGCCCTTGAAAGAGGATGCAAAATCGGCGGTAAGGGAACAATATTCCGATGCCTGCCCATTCTTTTTTTACGCGGGCGCCATTCACCCCCGCAAAAATGTGCACCGCATGATTCGGGCGTTTGATCAGTTTAAAAAGGCGACAAACGCCAATGCCAAACTCCTGCTGGCCGGGCGCTTTGCCTGGCAAACAGGAGCAGTGCGCACAGCCTGGGAGCAGACGCAGCACCGGGATGACATCAAATTTTTAGGATACGTCGGGGAAGAAGAACTTCCACGCCTGACCGCAGCAGCCATTGCACTGGTGTATGTCTCCATCAGCGAAGGCTTTGGGCTGCCTTTGGTGGAAGCCATGTCATGTGATACGCCTGTGCTAACCTCCAATACCAGTTGCCTCCCGGAAGTTGCCGGCGAAGCGGCCCTGTTGGTTGATCCTTTTGTTGAGAATGACCTCGCGATGGGTATGGAAAAGTTGTACCGGGATAAGGAGCTTGTCCAGGACCTGATTGAAAAAGGCCGTATTCAGCGGAAGCAATTCAGTTGGGACAAAGCTGCTGAGGAGATTTACGCAATATTGAAAGAAACTGCTCTGTGTGGATAAGCCACTGAAAATACTGCACATCTTCGATTTTTACCTGCCCGAAACCATGAACTGGGCCTATCAAATGATGCGACACACACCAAATGCGGAGGTTTGGGTGGCAGCGACCTGGATGGCGCGAAACAGCTATCATGACGAGCGGTTCAGGTTTTTTTTGCGCGACCTTCAACGAGTGCCCGGTTTTTTTCCAAAAAGCGAATGGTCAAAAAGCTGGCTTTCCGGCAGTTTGATACGCTTGGAGAGCGTATGGCCTTTTTACAAAAACTGGCTGTTCCACCAATTGAAAAATGATCCTCCCGATGTGCTGCACGCGCATTTTGGCCCTGTCGGCTGCCAGTACCTCGATCTGGCGCAAAAGCTGGGCCTTCCCTTGATTGTTTCCTTCTACGGCTATGATTTTCAGCGTTTGCCCTTTGAAAAGCCGCAATATGTCGCTCGCTACCAACAACTTTTTGCGGAAGCTGCGGCGATCACCACCACGGGCCCCAACACGCCAAAACTGCTGGAATCGCAAGGTTGTCCGGCGGGGGAAAATCACCCCGATTCCTTTGAGTATCAACACTGCTGATTTCACTTGGCAGTTCAGAAAAAAAAAAGCGGGAACATTGCGATTGCTTCAAGTGGCCACCATTACAGCGAAAAAAGGGCATCTCGACACCTTGGAAGCATTCAGGCTGGCATTGCTTCGTTGTCCCAAGCTGCACCTCACGCTTGCTGGTGAACGTCAAGACAAGTATTTGGCCCAAAAAATGCGTCAATTTATCCAAGCACATAAACTTGAGCCATTTATTACCTGGCGCGATGCCGTGCCCCATGCCCAATTGCCTGATTTTTTTCGACACTTTGATGTATTCATCCACCCGAGCCGCACCACAGAAAGGCGCGACTCGGAAGGTTCTCCCGTAGTGATCCTGGAAGCCCAGGCAAGCGGATTACCCGTGCTGGCGACCGATCATGCTGATATTCCAGCCCAGGTGCGGCATGATATCACGGGTTTGTTAGCACCTGAAAATGACCCTTCAGTATTAGCGGTGGGCATTGAACGGTTTTATTGGATGGATAATGTTGAATATGAACGGTTTAGCAGGGCAGCGCGAAACCATGTTGAAAACGAGTTTGATGTTGAAAAGAGTGATTTGAAGCTGTTTGCGTTGTATAAATCATTGGAAGCAAACAACTGTTAAGCTCCCGAAAATGAAGCTACTGATCCTAACGGCATGGTATCATCCTTTCATTCACCCCCGAGCTCATCGCTGGACGGCGCTGGCGGAGCATTGGGCCGCCCAAGGGCATGAGGTACAAGTC
>CAYVPM010000810.1:0-2664 GCA_964453475.1 uncultured Saprospiraceae bacterium
CATTGGCTGAAACTTGGGAAGGCGGCCCAAGAAACCTTACTTTTGCAGTTGACCTCATTCCCCGGGTTGCAGCAGGTTCATTCGCCACTGTCTAAAGTCTCTACCTTACTGTTTATGCTCGAATTCATAGAATCAAACAAAAAAATTACCTGGCTGGCCATCGTATTGCTGTTTACACTTTTGATGCTGCTTTTGGTGCGTTTCATCTTTCACAACATCAACAAACGGGCAGAAAAACGCGGAAGCACGAATATATCGACGTACCGTTCGATCAGCCGGACGCTGAACATTTTTTTCGGGATACTGGGGCTTGGTTTGGCAAGTTATACCCTTTTTGATGGCGAAAAATACGAGCTCGTCAATAAAAACATCGAGCGGATTATATGGATCGGCTGCGTTGCAGTGAGCACTTTGATTGCAGTTGCCCTCACAAAAAGCTATTTCCGGCGCAAGATCGCAGAATCATTGGAGTCAGACGTGCAAGACTCCACCACATACAAGTACCTCAATTCCCTGGCTACCATCTTTATTTACATTGTCGGTGTCAGTTTGGCAGCTTATGCCTTCCCTTCGTTGCGCTTTTTGGCTCAATCTGCCATGACAGGCGCCGGTGTGGTAGCCCTGGTGATCGGGGTAGCCTCGCAAGAGGCCATTTCAAACCTGGTGAGTGGCGCGTTCATTGTGGTGTTCAAGCCGTTTCAAATCGGGCATACCGTTCAAATCGGGTCAAATATCGAAGGCGTGGTGGAAGACTTGACCTTGCGCCACACCGTAATACGCGATTTTCAAAACCGAAGGATCGTCATCCCAAATGCCATCATCAACAAGGAATACGTCACCAATTTCAACATGGGTGAAACCAAAGTCTGCGAATGGCTGGATGTTGGCATCAGTTACGATTCAGATGTTGACCTGGCCATCTCGATCATCCGGGAAGCTGCTGAAAGCCACCCGCTGGTTATAGACAACCGTACCCCGGAGGAAATAGAAGAGGGGAAGACAATTGTAGAAGTTCGGGTAGTGGCCTGGGGCGATAGCTCCGTCAATCTTCGCGCTTATTTATGGGCCGACAGCAATGACGATGGAAGGCTGATGCGGCATCAGCTTTTAAAATCGGTAAAAGAAAAATTTGATGCCCAGGGTATTGAAATACCGTTTCCGCATCAGGTACTTATTCAGAAGACGGTGGACGGTAGACGGTAGACGGTGGACGGAAAAAATTGGAAAAATGAATGATCGATCCATACTGCACCTTGACCTTGACGCTTTTTTCGTCGCGGTTGAATGCCTGCGCAACGACAGCTTGCGTGGCAAACCGCTGATTATTGGCGGCAGCAGCAACCGGGGCGTGGTGGCATCGTGCAGCTATGAGGCGCGGGCTTTTGGTGTGCGCTCGGCGATGCCCATGCGCCAGGCGCTGCTGCTTTGCCCCGATGCGCTGGTGCTGAAAGGCGATATGGAGGCCTATTCCAAGCAATCGAGCCTGGTGCGGGAGGTCATTGAAGATCAGGCGCCTTTGTTCGAACAAGCCTCCATCGACGAGTTCTACCTGGACCTGACGGGCATGGACAAACATTTCGGCTGCTGGAAATGGAGCAACGAACTCCGCGCGCGCATCATCCGTGAAACGGGCCTGCCACTGTCTTTTGGGCTGTCGGTCAACAAAACAGTGTCAAAAGTGGGCGCCGGAGAAGTGAAGCCTAATGGCGCTAAACTGGTGCCTGCTGGCGACGAAAAACTATTTCTTGCACCACTGCCCGTAGGCAAAATCCCGCTTATTGGCCGCGAAACCGAACGCCGCCTCGCGCTCATGGGCGTGCGCACCTGCAAGACACTCAGCGAAGTGCCGCCCCGGCTGCTCGAACGGGAATTCGGCAAGCCCGGCCTCTCTATGTGGAAAAAAGCCAACGGCGAAGACAACAGCCCCGTGGTGCCGTACCGCGAGCAGGACTCCATTTCCAGCGAACGCACCTTCCACAGCGACAGCATCGACATGCGCTTCCTGCACGATGAGATACGGAGACAAACGGCCCAGCTGGCCTACGAGTTGCGTGCCTTGAACAAACTTACCGCCTGCATCACCGTAAAACTGCGCTACTCAGACTTCAATACCTTCACCAAGCAAGCCAAAATACCCTACACCGCCCAGGACAGCACGCTTACCGAGTACAGCCTCTCACTCTTCAACCGCCTCTACGAGCGCCGCCAGGCCATCCGGCTTGTCGGCATCCGCTTCAGCATGCTCACACCCGGGTCCAACCAACTCAACCTGTTCGACAACACCGAAAAAGAAGGGCGGCTACTGGAAGCAATGGACAAGATTCGGGACAGGTTTGGGAAAGGGGCAATCAAACGAAGCGCGGAGTGAATGCGGAGTGCGGAATTCGGAGTGCGGAATGGGCTCATCTTCGTGGTTTTGCTTTTGGCGTTCCCCGCTGGCGGTCTTGAGTGCGGAATGCGGAATTCGGAGTGCGGAATGGGCTCATCTTTGTGGTTTAAGCTTGGTCTTCCTGCTCTGGCACATTAAGCAAAGCTCCTCCTTCGATATTTTTGGCTATTTTATTTTTCCAATCGAATGTGTTGCTGTGCCAAAACCGCCAGCGGGGAATGCCAAAAGCAAAACCACGAAGATGAGCCCATTCCGCACTCCGCACTCCGAATTCC
>CAYVPM010000811.1:0-2664 GCA_964453475.1 uncultured Saprospiraceae bacterium
ACTGACCGGTACTGCTACCCTCAATCTACTGGATGCAGCCACCCTGGCGCCCGTCGAAAAAGCGTTCGGACTTGCTCCAAACAACCGCATTTCCCGGTTCAGTGTGCTGCCCGGACAATCCGCGGCCATTTCATGGGTCATCAAAGTGCCCGATGATTACAGTGGCGCCATTACCTGGCAAATTTTTGCCGATGGCCAGGCTTACCGCGACGGCGAGGAAAGCACCGTTCCCGTGGTCAGCAACCGGATGCTGGTCACCGAAACCTTGCCCATTTCCCTGCGTGGCAACCAGAGCAAGAAATTTGTGTTCGAAAACTTCAAGAACAAAGCCGGCAACTCCCTGAAAACGCACAGCTACACCCTCGAATTTACAAGCAACCCGGTTTGGTATGCCGTGCAAGCGCTTCCATACATCATGGAATACCCGCACGAGTGTTCTGAGCAGATTTTCAGCCGATTCTATGCCAATACCCTGGCAACCAGTGTCGTGCAAAAAATGCCGCAGATCAAGCGGGTGTTCGAGCGTTGGAAAGGCACTGATGCTATGAAATCGAACCTAAGCAAAAACGAGGAGTTGAAATACGCCTTACTGGAAGAAACCCCCTGGGTGATGGATGCCCAAAACGAAGCGCAGCAAAAACAGAACATCGCCCTGCTATTCGACCTCAACCGCATGGCCAACGAGCAGGATCGCGCAATGAATACCCTCTCAGAACGCCAACTGGCCAGCGGCGGATGGCCTTGGTTCTCGGGCGGTCCGGACTCCTGGTACATTACCCAGCATATCGTGAGCGGCATGATGCACCTGCAAAAACTGGGCGCTTTCAACCCGGAGAAGAATCAAAAAACGTCCCACATGGTGGACAAAGCCCTGGGTTACTGCGATGCAAAAATCGCGGAGCAGTACCGCAAACTTTCGGAACAAGTGCAACTGGGCAAAGCAAAATTTGAAGACGACCACCTCGACGGCATGGCAATCCAGTACCTGTACGCACGCTCCTTCGCGCCGGTGGACCGCCCGACCAAAGAACTGGGCTACTACCTCGACCAGGCCACAAAATACTGGCTCGGTAAAGGTTTGTACCAGGAAGGAATGTTAGCCCTCGCCTTGCATCGCTTTGGCAATAAAGACGAAGCCCTGAAAATCGTCAAAAGCTTGCGCGAGCGCGCCACTTTGAAAGAAGAACTGGGCATGTACTGGCCCGTCGATTGGGGCTTTTACTGGTACCAACTGCCGGTGGAAACCCAGGCCCTGATGGTGGAGGTTTTTGGCGAAGTGGCCGGCGACATGAAATCGGTGGAGGAACTGCGGATTTGGCTGTTGAAAAACAAACAGACCAATCGTTGGGAGAGCACCAAAGCGACTTCTGAAGCCGTGTACGCACTCTTGCTGTTTGGCGACAACTGGCTGGACAACAGCAAACCCGTGCAGGTAAGCATGGGCGACAAACCGCTAAAAGTCAACGAATATGAACCAGGAACCGGCTATTTCAAGCAAAAATGGAACGGCGCAGAGGTAAAAGATTCCTGGGCCGAAATCAAGGTGGACAACCCGAACAGCAACATTGTTTGGGGCGCAGCTTACTGGCAGTATTTTGAAGACCTGGACAAGATTAAGGACTTCCAAAAGACCCCGCTGACGATCGTGAAGCAATTGTACACCGAGGAAAATTCAGCCACCGGACCCGTGCTTAAACCGATTGTGGACGGACAAAAACTCAAGCGCGGTGATAAAATCAAGGTACGCATCGAAATCAGGGTGGATCGGGCCATGGAGTACGTACACCTGAAAGATATGCGGGCTGCAGGCTTTGAACCGATCAATGTGCTCAGCGGCTATCGCTGGCAAGGCAACCTGGGCTATTATGAAAGCACCAAAGACTTGGCGACGCACTTTTTTATCGACTACCTGCCACGCGGTACATTTGTTTTTGAATACCCATTGGTGGTGTCGCTGCGCGGCGATATGAGCAACGGAATTACGACCATGCAATGTATGTATGCTCCGGAGTTTACGAGCCACTCGAAGGGACTTAGAGTGAAGGTGGAATAGGGGCGTGCAGAATGCGGAGTGCGGAATGTAGCGTCGCGGCATGAATTTGTGATAACCATTTGTTTGGCAAAATTTGGCTATGATAAAAGGACTGTTTGAAACCCACGTTTTCGTTGAAAATTTGGAGCGATCCATTGACTTTTACGCCAATGTCCTAGGCCTGCAACAATGCCATCTGGAACCTGAAAGGCGGGTGGCATTTTTTTGGATCGGGAAACCCAAAGAAGCCATGCTGGGAATTTGGGAAAAACCAAAAGCAGAAATTGACATTCGCCATTTTGCTTTTCGTTGCGAGCTGGAAGACATCCTGCACAAGTCAGTGGCATTCTTAAAAGCCAGAAACCAGCAACCATATAATTTTTTAAAAGACGGGACTGCACAGCCTATGGTGTTTGCGTGGATGCCTGCCCTTGCGATTTATTTTGACGACCCCGACGGTCATATTCTGGAGTTTATTGCCATTTTGGAAGGGGAAGGCGTGCCCGCTTTGGGGGTTCTTTCTTATGAGAAGTGGTTACAACACTTAAAATAAATTTACACTATGTTCATTGGATGGATTGGCGGATTCAAGTTTCAAATGCAACAGATTTTAGAGTTTTCTCATCGGCTGA
>CAYVPM010000812.1:0-2662 GCA_964453475.1 uncultured Saprospiraceae bacterium
CGGTGGCAGCGCCTGGGCCGGGCACTCCGGCAGGCTTGCTGGCAATGTGTGTCGCGTTCTGACTTTAGGTGAACACAGGTGGTGCCTGGTCAGCAGTCCACGTGAATACCTGGGTGCAGGTCGCCGTATTGCCACAGCCGTCCGTCGCCGTATAGGTCCGCGTCTGCGAGCGCAGGCAGCCGTTCGAGCTGATTGTGCCGAGAGACGAAGTTATGGTTGGCGTGCCGCAGTTGTCGGTGGCAACGGCAACACCCGGGCCGGGCACTCCCGCTGGGTTGCAGCCAAGGTCGGAGCCCGGTGGACAGAAAGTGATGACAGGTGGCACTATATCCCGAACCAGAACAACTTTTGTACAGGTAGAAGTACAATTCCCATCAATTAGCGTCAATGTCAGGGTATAGGTGCCGTTGCAGGTGTTTCCAGCAAGCACATCAACACATTGCTGGTTGGCAGGTCCAACTATGGTTCCATTACCAGCAATTGCCCAGGAATATCCAGGCACACCGGCCGGCCCGCAAAACTGATCGGTCGAATTGGGGCAAGTCTCCGATGCCCCTGTAATATTGCAGGCAGTGCCGCCTAGTATACTGACAGTTTGGCTACAGGAAATACAAAGGCCGTTGTTTCCAGCCGAAATAGAAACGCTTACCGTGTAGGAACCAGATCCACCAGCAACAATATTGACACATGGTCCTGTTGCGGATCCAGAAATACTGGCATTCCCCGTAACTGACCATAGATAAGTCTGCCCAGATTGATCGGTCACGCAATACTGGTTGGTTGAACCCGCACAAACTGAGTTTGGGCCCGTAAGGTCACATATTGGTGCTACGGCGGCGCCGCTCAGGGAACGGTCCTGGTTGCCCAGGTTGTTCAAGGTCCAGTTTTTTAAACGCATGTGAAATGGGGAACCGCTGATGCCACCCGCTGAACGCGGTACACCTGCGACATAGCCCCAATCCAAGCGAGAGCCAATATGGCCACCCCAGGACAAAACTGCGTTGGCTCCATTGACTGTAAAAGTTACATCAATGGTTGTTTCTGACTGGGTTGCTGTCAAATCACCTTCAACATTATACTGGATGTTGGTAATCGTGCCGCCAAACAAGGTCATAAATGTGGCCGGATGTGCGTTGAAGCTGGTCGTAGGCTGACCAGAAACGGGAGAATTGATTGAATTCGGCGCCGGAATGGCAAATGTGGTTGTCGTTCCCGAAATCCCTGATACGCCAGCTGTCGGTGTCAGGCACTCAGGAGACCCGTGATTACATACTACACCATGCGGAAGGAGATAATCATAATGGGTCAGATAATCGATTGCATGCTTATCGCTGTGCTTGATGTCGTATCCGAAAGTAATGGTGATCGAGGTATTCAACGGCAGATCGGTCATCACACAGCGATAAGGAATAGACCATCCTTCCAGGAAGTGAGAATTTGCACTTCCCGCATTTCCATTGACCCAGTTGGTACAGGAATTATTAGGAGCATCAAATGGGCCATTTCTGTATTGGTCGAGGTTGGCCGCAGGAGGCGCCATCATCATCTCAAAATTAGGACCCACTTTCTTGCCATCGACGGCAGAGAGCACCATCCAGCTTGGATTGGCGGCATTTATTTCGATAGGGCTGTTTCCAAGTTGTTGTGCCGTACCATAAGTCGGAATAATTGTTGTCGAACAACAAAGTATTGCGTATAAAAATGTAAGTCTTGACATGGAGGATTAAGTGTTTATGTGTGTGAAAAAAAGATCCAAAAAGAGGTGGATCGTTAATTTAATTCCAGTGATTCCAGATCGCCAGGGGGCTTGAGCGCAACGACAATCGGATCGGATTGCTGTTAGCCAGGGCCATAGCGCCTTCCTGGTCTTTTTTTCTTGTATCGTTTCATTTTTTAAAAAATTTTAGGTGTAAAAAAACAGCATCAAGGGCTTCGTTCATGCAACGAAACCTATAGACTAAATGCCCAAGCTGAAACGCAGCCGGGAACACTAATTGCCAATAAAAATTGATTACGGAATGCGCAGCGCTTGGCAATAAAACACCAATGAAATGCGCAAAATCACCTATTTAGACCATGGCCTAAAAGGTGCATGAAGCGAGAAAAAGATTAGAAAATGCCTTCGCGGTATTGAATAGTGACAATTCAATAGTGGCAAGCAGCATATTTGATTTTTCTGAAATGCCTTTTAAGCATCAGAAAAATGAAGCATGTAATTCAGGACGGAAGGAAAAACGAAATCCCTGAGATACGGGAAAGGGCTGTCAGTATAAGCCAATTAAAGAAGGAAGTTGTTGTGATTTCATTTGGGATGAGGTTAAATGGTGAAAAGCCTTAAATTAAAGCTTATAATAAAGAGTAGATTAAGGTAAAACCCTTTGCTAAATTATGCAGACCAAATGTAGTACGGATTAGCCAAAAAAGGGAGCATTTTTTACCAAATAGTAAAAAACTTATGTAAACTTATAAAATTCGATGATGACCTTCAGATTTTCAGCAGATAATGTTGAATAAAATTGGTTTTTAATGGTTCCAAAAACTTGCTGCCAATCGGCACTTTTTCCTCTCCGATGCTAAGCGCTTCGGAAGAAATATGCTCGACCTGGTGCAGGTTGACAATAAAGGAACGGTGAACGCGCATAAATCGCGGGTCGGGCAAGAG
>CAYVPM010000813.1:0-2661 GCA_964453475.1 uncultured Saprospiraceae bacterium
GTATCACCTTTTGGTCAAAACCATCAGCGTAGAATGCGGAAACAGGAATGGCTGCCACCCCGAATTCCGTGGTCAGGCGCTTGCAGAACGCCAGGTCTGATTCGTCGCTCAGGTGGCCGTATTCGAATAGTTGGAAATAAGTGCCTGCACAGTGCAGGGGTTTGAAACGGGTTGCTGCCATGGCCTGCAAGAAAAAGTCGCGCTTTTGCTGGTAAAATTCCGGCAAGCCCAGGTACTCGGAAGGGTCGGCCATGAAATCCGAAAAAGCGGCCTGCATGGGGTGGTTGGCGCTGAACACGTTGAACTGGTGCACTTTCCGGAATTCACGGCTGAGTTCCGGCGGCGCCACGCAATAGCCTGTTTTCCAGCCTGTGTTGTGGTAAGTTTTTCCAAATGAATAAATGGCGAGGGTGCGGGCGTACAAGTCCGGGAAACACAAAGCCGAAGCATGCTTTTCAGCGTCAAAAATCAGGTGTTCATATACTTCATCGCTCATGAGCAGCACATCGGTGCCGCGCAGCATGGCATCAATTTCGCGCATGTCCCGGGCGCGCAAGATGGTGCCGGTAGGGTTCTGCGGGGTATTGATACAGAGCATGCGGGTGCGTGGGGTGATCAGCTTTTTTACCGCTGCCCAATCAACCTGGTAATCGGGGGCCGACAAGCGATGCACCACCGGTATACCGCCTACAGTTTCAATGGAAGGGCGGTAGGAATCGTAACAGGGTTCCAGCAAAATCACCTCGTCGCCCGGACGTACAAACGCGGCTATGACGCAAAAAATGGCTTGGGTGCCGCCAGCCGTGACGGTTATTTCTGTTTCAGGGTCAATTTTTGTGCCGTATAGACTTTCAATCTTCCCCGCAATCCGTTCCCGTAGCGACAAAAGCCCTGGCATCGGCGAATATTGGTTGTTGCCTTTGGCCATGTGCTCCGTCACCAATTGTTGCAGCCGTGCGGAAGGGTTGTAGTTTGGAAATCCCTGGGAAAGATTGATGGCGCCAACCTGATTGGCCAGGCCTGACATCACGGTAAAAATGGTAGTGCCTACGTTGGGCAGTTTTGATTCTATGCGCATGGAGGCGAAGGTATACTATGATTCACCTGATTTTTGTGATTGGCCCTGATTGATTCAACTGATTTTGAATTGATTACAAACATCGGAATGCACAAAACCTGGCGGCGTGAGGTATAATCCAGGCTTGGAAAATAAAGTAGCGCGCAAATGGGATAATCCTGGAAGCTGCTTTTGTTTTCAAGCGAAACGACAGCTCCTGCCACACAAACTACCCCCGTGGGTACCGCTCGTAGATGGCATCGATGGCGTTCGCCATTTTTCGGTCTTTGTCGGTGACGACGTTACCGGCTGAATGTGTCGTCAGGTGAATATCCACCGTATTCCACACGTTGCTCCAATTGGGGTGGTGGTTCTGTTTTTCTGAAACCAAAGCAACTTCGGTCATAAAAGCGAAGGCCTGCGAAAAGTCTTTGAAATGGAAGGTTGCTTGCAGCCTGTTTTTTTCTTCTATCCACATAATTGGGTTACAGCGTTTTGTCAGGAAAAGAAAAGAGCCATCCCAAATTGTCAGGATGGCTCATAAAGGTTATTCTAAAAGCCGGGCCCTGCGGCATCAATATTCTGAGTCATCTGCAACATCGTGGTCGTCGTCATCGTCTTTCCGGCGGGTGACGATGATGTGATCATCTTCGTCGGAAATGCCGTCATCCATATCTTCGTCGTCCTCGCCTTCACCGTCAAACTCATTGTCTTCGACATCGACATCCATGATTTCTTCTTTGAGCTGGCCATCGTCGTCAAAATCATCGTCTTCTTTTACGATGCGTTTGGCTTCGAGCACAGTCATACGGATGAGGTAATAGGTATCATCGGTTTCAAATGGCAGGGCGGATACTTTTTTCCCTTCTTTGTCATTGTAGGTGACAAGGTGTTCCGCATATCCGGAGGGATATCGATTTTTAACAAGATGTACAATTTCCTCCGTGAGGGCATTGTAATCTTTGACAACGCGTTTCTTAATCAAGGTTAAGGAGCAGTTAGGTTTTATAATCTTAGGCTAAATCGGATTAGCACTTGTTTGTTACCGGCAAATTTAAAGGAATGAGCCAAGAAACCTCAAAATTTTTGCTGTCTAAAATGGACATTTTTTTTGCTGAACGATTATTTGCAAAAAAAGGGCCAAGAATCAGCGAATAAGTACCTCAACAATTTCCACCCGACGCTCGCGCGCAGCGTTTGGGTGGTAAATAGAATTGCGTTCATCCGACAAATTATCGCTGATATTTCCCTTCGCCGTTGTTTCTCCGAAACTCAACTCCCTAATTTTGAGTTTTCCATCTTGTAAATATGACTTGAGGCTGCCATCGCTAAAGGCTTCTAACTGGTTGCGGACACTGCTGATGCGGCGCTGTGCTAATTTTTCATTATAGTCGCTTTTAGCCCGCGGGCTGGTATAGCCTTTTATGATCATTTCAAGTTCTGCCCCTTTTTGAAGGCGGTCGAACATGAGATCACAGAGCAAATTGAAACGTTCGGCCCCGTTGCGCACCTCGTTTTCGAAAAATGCATCTATGATTTGTTCGGCGGTATCTGCTTGCGTTGCTTTCAGGTTGGCGCTGAACCGGTCGCGGTATTCCTGCTGG